>JAFAFF010000144.1 GCA_023423605.1 Pseudomonadota bacterium | reverse complement strand
TCGAAGCGATGTCGCGCAGTTTCCTGGCGGTCATTCCCGAGGCATGGGGGCCGTACCTGGCGGTGATCACCGCGCTGGCCTCGATGCCCTTCACCTTCTTCATGTCCAACGACGCCTTCTACTTCGGTGTGCTGCCCATCCTGTCCGAAGCCGCCGGCAGCTATGGCATCACGCCGGTGGAAATGGCGCGCGCATCACTGGCCGGGCAGCCGGTTCACCTGCTCAGCCCGCTGGTGCCATCCACCTACCTGCTGGTGGGGCTGGCCAAGGTGGAATTCGCCGACCACCAGAAGTTCACCCTGAAATGGGCGGTGCTGATCTCGCTGCTGCTGATGTTCGGCGGCCTGCTGTTCGCGTTGTACCCGCTGGCCGCCTGACGCGGCCAGGTTCCGTTACCTGGAGGTTCCAATGACGCTTCGCATCGCCTACGTCACCAGCGGCATGGGCAGTATCGGTACGGCCATCTGCCAGACCCTCGCCCGTTCGGGGCATACCGTGGTTGCCGGCTGCGCACCGGACTCACCGCGCAAGGCCGGCTGGCTGCGCGAACAGCGCGAGCTCGGCTTCGATTTCATCGCATCGGAAGGCAACGCCACCCACTGGGCATCGACCAGTGCGGCCTTTGCGAAGGTGCGCGCGGACGTGGGCGAGGTGGATGTGCTGGTCAACAACTCCGGCGGCAGCCGCGATGTCCTGTTCCGGCAGATGACTCCGGAAGACTGGCAGGCGGTGATCGCGTCCAATCTCGATTCACTGTTCAATCTCACCCGCCAGGTGGTGGACGGCATGGCCACGCGCGGCTGGGGGCGCATCATCAACATCGGCTCGGTCAGCGCCCACAAGGGCCAGATCGGCCAGGTGAACTACGCCACCGCCAAGGCCGCCATGCACGGTTTCAGCAGGGCGCTGGCGGCGGAAGTGGCTGCGCGCGGGGTAACGGTGAATACCATTTCCCCGGGCTATATCGCCAGCCAGTCGATCAGCGGCTTCCCGCCGGATGTGCTGGACCGGCTGGCGGCATCGGTGCCGGTCCGTCGCCTGGGGCGGCCGGCGGAAGTCGCCTCGCTGTGCGGATGGCTGGCGTCCGATGACGCGGCCTACGTGACCGGCGCGGATTATCCGGTCAACGGTGGGCTGCATATGGGGTGATGCGGATTTCATGGGTTTCAGGGCGTGACGACCAACGGTCGTCACCCACCGGCTTCATGCTGTCACCCACCGGCTTCATGCTGTCACCCACCAGCATCATGTCCTGCACCATCCGCATCATGTCCTGACCCATCCGCATCATGTCCGCCGGCCAGGTCACTCCGGCGACAGCTGGTCCATGCGGATGCGGTTGGCGAACAGCGAGAAGGCCAGCATGCCCGCCAGCCCGTTCGCGCGGCTCACCCAGTGCGGCAGCCAGCGCGGCGGCTGCAGGATTCCTGCCTCGAACAATGGCGCGAATGCCACCGCATCGGTGAGGGTCATCTTGCCCGCGAACAGCCAGCGGCAGACCTGCAGGCGATCGCGCGCCAGCATGTTGCGGAAGAATGTGTGCACCGATACCAGCCCGCGCAGGTACACCGTGTCCTTGGTGAAGGCCATGCCACCGCCCGGCGGCACGCCACGGAACACGCGCTGCGCCGATGCGAAGCTCTCCTCCGGCGTCTGCCCGGCATTGCAGAAGTAGCGGAACACCTCGATGAAATCGGCGCCTTCCCGGGCCATCGCGATGGCCTCGGTGCGCAGGCTGATGCGCTTCAACCGTTCGATGTCGATGCTGCCGGTGATCTGTTCGGCGAAGGTGGCCAGGCCCTCCTGTGCCGCCGTCACCCGTGGCGATGCCAGCGCAAGGCTGGGCAGCACGTGCTGTTGCCTGCCGTTGAGGGCGGTCAGCGAATGCACCAGCGCCTCATGGTGGAACAGCTGCGCACGATCGTACGCGCTGAACCGCGCGCTGGTGCGCAGGCGGATGCGCGTAGGGCCTGCGGCAGCCTTGGACACCAGGTCCGGATCGAGCTGTACCTGGATGATGCGCGATTCGAAGAATGCGTCCAGATCGTTCTGCAGCTGCAGCTGCAGCGCGATGGCCGATACCGGCACCTGTTCTTCCGGGGCCAGCAGTTCGTGGTCCAGTTCGGCCGCGATCTGGATGAAGTGCCGCGCCGCTTCGCGGGTGCTGGGGCCATTGCCGGGCAATGGCTGTTCGGGTGAGCCGAACAACTGCACCGAACAGCTGTCCACCGCCCGCGTGCCGAGGCCCTCCAGCAGCTGTGCCGCCACATCCCAGCTGTGCGCCGACTGCTGCACGTAGTGGCCCAGCGGATGCTGCGTATCGCACGCGGCCATGATCGCCGCCAGCGCCCGGCGCTCCGCACTGAAATCCAGCCGTGGATATTCCACCTGCGGCAACTGCGGCTGGCCACGTGCCACGCCGGCCAGGAAAGGTGGCTGCACTGCCGCCGGCCAACTGGCCAGCGCCAGCAGCCGGATCCCGACGACGGCCTCGACCAGCCGTGCATCCAGCGCCGCGTGGTGGGCCACTTCACGATCCAATGTCGCTGATGGGTCCATGCGCCGGACTATACCCCATGCGTCAAACCAGCCAGCATGCCCATGTCCATGGGCCCTATCGGCGGCGACGCGGTTTCCTGGCGGCGCTGCGGCGTTCCTGCGCGGTTTCCGCCTGGCGCACCGCCAGCTTGGCCGCCGCCGCCGCCACTTCTTCCTTCAGCTTGAAATAGTTGAGAACCCGGCTCTCCTCGATCTCGCCGGCATCGATGGCCGCGCGTACCGCACAGCCCGGCTCCTGCTGGTGCAGGCAATCGCGGAAGCGGCACTGCGCCGCCAGTTCCTCGATATCCGAGAACCCGCCTTCGGCCAGTGTCTCTTCACCGGTCGGCTTCAGTTCGCGCATGCCCGGCGTGTCGATCAGGCAGGCGCCCGCCGGCAGCGGCATCAGCGCGCGATGGGTGGTGGTATGCCGGCCGCGCGAATCGTTCGCGCGCACCGTATTGGTCCTCATCCGCTGCTCGCCGAGCAGCGTGTTGGTCAGCGTGGACTTGCCCGCACCCGATGACCCCACCAGCACCACGGTGCGGCCCGCCCGCAGCCACGGCAGCAGGCTGGCCACGCTGTCCGGGTCCAGCCCGTTCACCGCACGCAGCGCGATGCCCTGAACCTCCAGTTCTTCCAGCACCGCCAGCGCGTCTTCGGTGTACTCGGTCTGGTCGGCCTTGGTCAGCACCACCACCGGTTCGGCACCGCCACCGCCCACCAGCAGCAGGTAGCGCTCGATGCGTCGCGGATTGAAGTCCGCATCCAGCCCGCAGACGATGAACACCGTGTCGACGTTGGCGGCGATCACCTGCTGGTGGTAATGCTCGCCGGCGGCGCCACGCTTGATGGATGTACGCCGTGGCAGCAGCGCCACGATGCGCACCCCGTCCAGCAGCACCCAGTCGCCAACCGCCGGGCGTTCATGGCTGGGGAAGCGCGGGCGTTGCCATTCCGGCAGCGACTCGGCCTTGATGGACACGTCCGGTCCATCGGCCACCACGTAATGGGTACGGTGCTGTTCGATCACCCGCGCCGGCCGTGCCTGCGGATGCACGGCCATCGCCGCGTGCCAGTCCGCCTGGTCGTCCTGCGCGGGCAGTCCCGGCCAGGGCCAGCCGATGGTCTGCAGCGCGGTGTAATCGGGGGTTCCAGTCATCGTGCGCATTCTACCGGGATGGACGTGCACGGACGCGGCGGCACGCTTGCCATGCACTGCAGCAATTCCGCTACCATGGCCTTTCCATGCCCATCGACGGCCTGCTTGACATGTCCACCCCCACCTCCAAGCCCCTGGCCATCCGCGAGCGCCTGTCCGAAGTGCGCTACGAGATCCGCGGAGAGCTGGCACGGCGAGCGCGGGAACTGGAAGCGCAGGGCCACAGGCTGATCAAGCTGAACATCGGCAACCCCGGCAATTTCGGCTTCCGCGCGCCCGAGCACCTGCAGCACGCCATTGCCGATGACATGGGCCGCACCGATCCCTATACCCACCAGCAGGGCCTGCCGGTGGCGCGCGAAGCCATTGCAGCGGCCTACGCGCGGCGTGGCGCGCCCGATGCCCATCCCGACCGGGTCTTCGTCGGCAACGGCGTCAGCGAGCTGATCGACCTGTCGCTGCGCGCGCTGCTCAACCCCGGCGATGAAGTGCTGGTGCCTTCCCCGGATTATCCGCTGTGGTCGGCAGCCACCATCCTCAACGATGGCCGCCCGGTGTATTACCGCTGCGCGCCTGAGAACGGCTTCCAGCCGGACCCGGTGGAGATCGAAGCACTGGTGTCCTCACGGACCCGCGCCATCGTGCTGATCAACCCGAACAACCCCAGCGGCGCCAGCTATCCGCGCGAACTGCTGGAACGCATCGTGGCCATCGCGCGCAAGCACGACCTGCTGCTGATGGTCGATGAGATCTACGACCAGATCCTGTACGACGACGCCGTATTCCAGCCGGTCGCGCCGCTGGCCGGCGATACCCCCTGCATCACCTTCAGCGGCCTCAGCAAGGTGCACCGCGCCTGCGGCTGGCGGGTTGGCTGGGCGATGCTGTCCGGTGCCGCTGGCCAACTGGACGAATTCCGTGCGGCTATGGACCTGCTCAGCGCCCTGCGGCTGTGTGCCAATGTCCCCGGCCAGTACGCCATCGACGCGGCGGTGAACGGCCCGGACACCATCACCCCGCTGTGCCTGCCGGGAGGCCGCCTGTATGAAACCCGGCGTGCGGTCATCGATGCCTGCGCCGCCAGCGAGCACCTGTCCCTGGTGGCGCCCGCCGGTGCCCTGTATGCCTTCCCGGCCGTGGTCGGCGATGCCGCCAGGGCTTTCGATGACCACCAGTTCGCGCTGGACCTGATGAACCAGGAAGGCGTGCTGGTGGTGCCGGGCTCCAGCTTCAACGTGCCCTACCGCCATCATTTCCGCGTCACCCTGCTGCCGGAGGCATCGGTGATGCGCGAGGTGTTCGCCCGCATCGACCGGGCGCTCGCACGCCGCGCGGAGGCCAACCGCAAGGTCGTGCCGCTCAAGCCACAGCGCTCGGTGGCCTGAACATCATGGCACTGGGTTACCTCGCGCTGGGCGATTCCTACACCATCGGCGAAGGCGTGGCTGCGGAAGATCGCTGGCCGCACCAGTTGGCCAGCGAACTGCGCGCGCGCGGCATCGCCCTGGAAGATCCCCGCACCATCGCCACCACCGGCTGGACCACCGACGAGCTGGATGCCGGCATCGACGCCGATGCGCCGCAGGGCTGCTTTGACTTCGTCAGCCTGCTGATCGGCGTCAACGACCAGTATCGCGGGCGTCCGCTCGACGACTACCGTCCGCGCTTCGAAGCCCTGCTGCAGCGCGCGCTCGGTTTCGCCGCTGGCCAGCCACGGCGCGTGCTGGTCCTGTCGATCCCGGACTGGGGCGTCACGCCGTTCGCCCAGGGCCGTGACCGCACGCTCATCGCCCGCGAGCTGGATGGCTACAACGCGGCCGCCGCACATGCCTGTGCCGCGCATGGCGTGGCGTTCGTCGATATCACCGCGCTGTCCCGCCAGCATGGCCATGATCCGGCCATGCTGGCCGACGACGGCCTGCACCCTTCGGCATCCATGTACCGGCTGTGGACCGAGCGCGCCATGCCGCTGGCCGAGCGTCTGCTCGCAATGCCGCAACCGCACTGAAAGCGGTGGACGGCGTGCCTGCCAGCGACCCGCCGCTGCACGCACTGCCGCTGGCTCCGGCGCAGGCACACCGCATCGCCACCGCGTTCCTGCCACACAGGCCGTGGGGCAACCGCAGCACCTACTACTACACGCGCGCCAAACTGGGCAGCGACCCGCTGTATGACGGTGTGCTGCGCTCCTTGCCCGCGGCGTCGCTGCCACTGCTCGACCTGGGGTGCGGGCTGGGCCTGCTGGGCCATGTGATGCGCCAGCGCGGCGGCGTGAAGCCCTATGTCGGCGTGGATGTGGACCCGGGCAAGATTGCCGCGGCTACGCGCGCGGCGCGGCACGCCGGCCTGCAGGCAATGCGGTTCCAGCACGCCGACCTGCAGCATCCCCTGCCACCGCACGTCGGCGATGTGGCGCTGCTGGATGTCCTGCAGTATTTCGATGCACCGGCACAGGCCATGCTGCTGCAGGCCGCCGCCGGACGCGTCGCCCCCGGCGGCAGGCTGGTGCTGCGCACGCCGCTGGCGCTGGGCGACCGCCGCGACCGCACCACGCGGATGGCCGATCGACTGGCGTGGCTGTCGGGATGGATGGGCATGCGCCCCCGCCATTATCCCGGACGTCTTGTGCTGCAGGAGCTGCTGGCGCGGTCCGGGCTGCACCTGGTGGCCCTGCAGCCGCTGCATGGCCGCACGCCGTTCAACAGTTGGCTGCTGGTGGCCGTGCGTCCGCCGGGCTGAGCGCAGCCTCCAGCGACAGCGGCAACCGTGCCTGCAGTCCCCGTTCGGCAAGCGCGCGCAGCACGCCTTCGATGATCGCGGGATTCTGGCCATGCGCGGCGCCCTCGTGCAGCAGCACGATCGCCCCCGGCCTCAGGTCCGGCAGCAGGCGTGCCAGCACCTGCGGTGCGGTGCAGTCCACGCCGTCGTAACCGCGCGCGCTCCAGCCTACGCGCTGCAGCGCCAGCCGTCGCAGCACCGGTGCCACGAAGGGGTTGGTCATGCCCACCACCGAGCGGTACCAGCGCGGTGGCTGCCCGCAGATCGCCTGCAGGACCTGCTGGCATTGTTCGATCTCCGCCGCCATCGCCATCGGTCCCAGGCGCCAGAAGCGGGCCTGCGGATGGGTGTGGCTGTGGTTGCCCAGCTCATGCCCGCGCCGCAGTATCTCGCGCACCAGCGCCGGCTGCGCCTGCGCGCGCTCGCCCACCACGAAGAAGGTGGCGCGGGCGTCATGCCGGTCCAGCAGATCCAGCACCGCAAGCGTGTCCACTCCCGGCCCATCGTCGATGGTCAGCCAGACGGCATTGCCTGCGGCGTCCGGCAGCCGGCTGCACACCGGCGCATAGAACCGGCTGTTGGGCAGGAATACCGGCACCAGGAACAGCGCGTGGCTGGCCAGCAGCAACAGCAGGCCCCACGTCCAGCCAGCGGCGGACCAGGCCACCGCCACCAGCAGCTGCGACAGCAGCAACCACGCCCGCCAGTGCCGGAGCCCGCCGGGCATGCGATTCAATGTTTCCGGAGTGGTCATGCCCCATGATGCCATGGCGGGTAGAATCGACAGCTCGCTCTTCCGGACCCGACCCTCATGTCCCTCGATCCCGCCCTGCGTTCGCGCATCGACACCCTCCTCGCCAACGACCGCGTCGTGCTGTTCATGAAGGGCCAGCCCTCCATGCCGCAGTGCGGATTCTCAGCCAAGGCGGTTGGCGCCCTGCAGGACCTGGGCGTGGAATTCGCGCACGTCAACGTGCTGGCCGACCAGGAAATCCGCGAAGGCATCAAGCTCTACGGCGACTGGCCGACCATCCCGCAGCTGTACATCGATGGCGAACTGGTCGGTGGCAGCGACATCATCCTGCAGATGGCTTCCAGCGGCGAACTGAGCAGCGTGCTCGGCCTGGCCGCGCCGGACCGCACGCCGCCATCCATCACCGTCACCCCGGCAGCGGTGGAAATGCTGCGCGGCGCGCTGGCCGATGCACCGGGTGCTTCGCTGCAGCTGAGCATCGATGCGCGCTTCCAGCCGAATTTCCAGCTGGCGCCGCACGATGACAACGCCATCGCGGCTGAATCCAACGGGCTGCGCGTGCAGTTCGACCTGGCCAGCGCGCGCCGTGCCGACGGCATCACCATCGACTGGGTGGACGATATCCGCGGCAAGGGCCTGGCCATCGACAATCCGAACGCGCCGAAGCCGGTCGCCGAGCTGTCGGTGCGCGATGCCGACGACCTGGTGCGTGCCGGCAATGTGCTGCTGGTGGACGTGCGTCCGCCGGAAGAGCGCGCCATCGCCGCCGTCGGCGTGCCGTTCAAGGTGTTCGATGGCCAGGGCCGCGCCGAGCTGGAAGCGCTGCCGAAGGACACAGCGCTGGCGTTCCTGTGCCACCACGGCGGGCGCAGCGCGCAGGCTGCCGAACAGTTCCGCGCATTGGGTTTCAACAAGGTGTCCAACGTCACCGGCGGCATCGACGCGTGGTCGGACGAAGTCGACAACGGCGTGCCGAAGTATTGAGGCACACGCCGCACACCATGTAGAGCGGGGCTCTGCCCCGCTGTCCAGCCGTGTAGAGCGGGGCTCTGCCCCGCTGCCCCAGCCGCTGCCCCAGCCGGGCAGAGCCCGGCTCTACGTGGCGAAGCGGCGGTTTTTCAGCCGGAAAAACCGCCTTCGGCCAGGTAATCCAGTTCTTCGGGCGTCGGAATGCGTCCCAGCACGGCATTGCGATGCGGGAATCGTCCGAAGCGGCGGATGATGTCCCGGTGCAGCTCGGCATACTGCAGGTATTCTTTGTCGCCCAGCGCATCGAACATCGATACCGAACGATCCTGGTCCAGCAGTTCCTCCGAATGCTCGAACGGCAGGTAGATGAATGCCCGCAGCTTCGGCACCAGTTGCAGGTCCAGCCCCTCTTCCA
>JAFAFF010000103.1 GCA_023423605.1 Pseudomonadota bacterium | reverse complement strand
CGCTGGGGCAGCTCACCGGTGCGCCAGTGCGTGATCGATTTCGATCTCACCACGGCGGCTTCGGGCAGCTTGCTGGAAGGCCAGTGCCGGGAGACGTTAGTCCAAGCACCGGCAGCTGCCGCAGCGGCATCCGTTCCGGCCCGGGCCGAGCATTGAAATGAGGAGCTACCCCATGTCAGCAGCAGATACCCGCAGCGATCGTGATTCCAGTTTCAGGCGCGGCGGCGCGTTGGCGTTCGTTCTCTGCCTTGCGTGGGCAGGGTCCGCGCAGGCGCAGTCCGCCTGTGAGCGCCCCGGTTCCGCCTACCAGATGAGCTGGAACATCGCCCTTGGCAACATCAGCGTGCCGCGTGGCGCGCCGATCGGAACGGTCATTCACGAGCAGGAACTGGGCTCGGTGCAGAACAACAAGACCATCCTGAGATGTACCGGTGGTGGTAATGGCCAGTCCAGCGAGCTCATGCTCAGCCAGCGCGTGCCTTCCATGCCGGGGTATTACCAAACCAACATCAGCGGTGTCGCGCTTCGGGTGGATTATCCGACCCAGCTGGGTGACCGCCAGTTCACGTCGCCTGCAACGCCGTGGTCGGTTGCCGGCGATCTCATCTGGCCAGGGCCGCTCCGCCTCAGGCTGGTCAAGACCGGTCCGATCGTGCCGGACGCGTTTGCGAAGGGAAAACTCTTCGAATGGACCGCGCCGGACACTACAGGGGGACGCATGACCATTGCCGTCGGCAACCTGGCATCCGGTTCAGTGGCCGTTAGCGGGGCCACCTGCGATATTCCTTCCAGCGTTCCGGTGGTATTGGGCGACCACCCGGTCACCACGTTCACCGGTCCGGGTGCGGCGTCGCCCTGGGTGGATTTCAACCTGCCGTTGCGCAACTGTCCCAGCGATTATTCGGCGATTCTTTACCACGTGACTGCATTGAACGGCGTACTGCCGACCAGCCAGGGCGTCGTGCTGGATGTGCGGAAAGGCGGCGCCGAAGGCGTAGCCGTGCAGGTCTGGGATGTCTACCATGACATGTCACTGCGCATCGATGCCGGACAGCAGTTCATGGGCCTGGCGCCGGGGCAGGAGAACGTCGACTTCCCGATGCGCGCACGTATCCTGCAATACGGAGCCAGCGTCACACCGGGCTCTGTGGACTCGGCAATGGAAGTGCGGATGGAATACCGCTGAGGATTGCCCTTCATGCTGATGCCTGGATCCAGGGAGAAGGCGATGCGACGGACAAATGCGGTTCGCGGCGCACTTGGTGTGCTCGTGCTGGCCATTGGGCTGCTGCCGGAGATGGCGGCGGCAACCATCTCGCTTTCGGCCACTCGGGTGATCGTTCACGGTAAAGAGCGCGAAGGTGGACTGATTGTCAGCAATCAGGATCCCTTGCCGGCCTTGGTGCAGGCCTGGGTGGATGACGGCCGTCCGGAGCAGGCGCCGGAGACGATCGCTACGCCGTTCCAGCTGCTTCCGCCGCTGGTACGCATCGAACCGAAGGGCAACCAGCGCATACGTGTGCTGGTTGTTCGCCCTGAGCTGCTGCCGGCCGACAAGGAGAGCCTCTACTGGCTCAATGTCGTGGAGGTGCCACGCAAGGAAGCCGGCGCTGAAGACGCGTCGGCAACCGGGGCGCCCGACTTCGGTGCGCAGCTGAAGGTCGTGGTGCGTACCCGCCTGAAGCTCATCCACCGCCCGGCAGGCCTGAAAGGCGAGCCCGCCGATGGCGTGGCGAGGCTTGAATGGCGATCGTCAGCGGATGGTCGCCGGCTCAGCATCAGCAATCCTTCGCTTTGGGTCATCAATCTGGCCAGCATTGCGCCAACCGGGCTCATCGAGAACGCTGTACTTGGCGATGGCAGCATCGCGCCGCAGGCCACACGGACATTCGAGCTTGCACGCCCGGTGCAGGCAGGGCAGGCCATCGAATTCGAGTGGGTGGATGACCATGGCGTGGCCAGGAAAGCCAGGGCGGTCGTTCGCCCGCGCTAGGGCAGCGGCACCGGCGCACTTCCCGGCTCGAACACACCCTCGCGCACATAGGCCGCCAGGGTGATGTCCAGCGCCAGCATGCCATCACGCTGGATATCCATCAGTTCCGGTTCCACCATGGCCCCGTGCAGCACGCCCAGTATCGTGGCATGCAGCATGCGCGCGGCAGCGTCCGGGTTGGCGCCGGGCTTCAGCTGGCCCAGCTGCTGTGCGCGACGCATGGCACGCGCCATACGCTCCAGGCCATCGCGGAAACCTTCCTGCTGAAGATCGGCCAGCACCTTGCTGTCGGCCGAGCTGTCGCTGCGCAACATGATCTCCATCGTCTTGCGCAGGCGTTCGTCCTGGGCAAGGTCGGTCAGCGAGGCCAGCATCACCGAGCGCAGGTCCAGTACCGGAGTATTCCGCGTTTCGGTGGCGGCACGGTCGAGTTCCTGCATGAAGGGCAGGCGGACGCGTTCGATCACCCCCACCAGCACTTCGATCTTGTTCTTGAAATGCCAGTACACCGCGCCACGGGTATAGCCGGCGCGCGCACCGATCATCTCCAGCGTGGTACGGGCCACGCCGTGTTCGTGAAAACAGGATTCGGCGGCGTCGAGGATGCCCTCGCGGGTCGCCTGGGTGTCCTCTTTGGTCTTTCGGGCCATTGCAGGGAGAGCGCGTGAAACGTAGCTGAATTGTACCCTTTTGCAAACAAACATGCATGTATGTATATTTTCGGGCCTTGTACGACCGGCGTGGTCGGCCTGTGCCGGTTGTTGTTCTGATGGACATCGCCGCCCGGGCATGGCCCGGTTCCACGGCAAGCCGGCAGAGCCCGGCGCTACGCGACCGCTTCCCCCACCTTCAAGAGTTCCCGCCCATGTTCCTGATCCGAGTTCGACCCTTCGCGTTGTCGCTGGCCATTGCCGCGGCCGTGGCCGCCTGTGGCGGCGACCAGCCGCCACAGGAACAGGGCCCGGGGCAGGTGACCGTGGTGACATTGAAATCCGAATCGGTATCGCTTACCCGCGAACTGCCGGGGCGCACCAATGCCTTCCTGATCGCTGAAGTACGCCCGCAGGTCAACGGCATCGTCGGCAAGCGGCTGTTCACCGAAGGCAGCATGGTCAAGGAAGGGCAGCCGCTCTACCAGATTGACGATGCCAGCTACCGCGCACAGGCCAACAATGCGCGCGCGCAGCTGGCACGCGCCGAGGCCACGGCCAACGCTTCGCGCCTGAGCGCCAGGCGCATCACCCAGCTGGCCGAGGTGCAGGCGGTCAGCCAGCAGGATCTGGAAAACGCCGTGGCCGCGCAGAAGCAGGCCGATGCGGATGTCGGCGCCGCCCGTGCGTCGCTGGAAGCCGCCAACGTCACCCTGGGATATGCGCGCATCACCGCGCCCATCAGCGGCCGCATCGGCAAGTCCTCGGTCACCCAGGGCGCGCTGGTCAGCGCCAACCAGGCCGAAGCGCTGGCCACGGTGCAGCAGCTGGATCCCATCTACGTGGACCTGACGCAGTCATCGGCGGAACTGCTGCAGCTGCGTCGTGAGCTGGAAGCCGGTCGCCTGCAGGACAACCAGAGCCTGCCGGTCAGCATCCTGCTGGAAGACGGCAGCACGTTCGCGCACAAGGGCACGCTGGAATTTTCCGAAGTGAGCGTGGACCCGACGACCGGCAGCTTCGGGTTGCGGGTGCGGGTGGACAACCCGGAAGGCCTGCTGATGCCGGGCATGTACGTGCGCGCGGTCATCGGCGGCGGCGTGCGCAACGGCGCGGTGCTGGTGCCCATGCAGGGCATCGCGCGCGATGCCAAGGGTGATACCAGTGCGATGGTGGTCGGCAAGGACGGCAAGGTGGAGGTGCGGCCGGTGAAGGTCAGCCGCGCGCTGGCCGACAAGTGGCTGGTGGAGGAGGGCCTGCAGCCGGGCGACAAGGTGATCGTCGAAGGCCTGCAGAAGATCGGTCCGGGCATGCCGGTCCAGGCCACCGAAAAGGGCGTGGAATCCTCCGCGCCGGCCAAGCGCCAGGCGCCAGCCGCTGCGGCCGCCGATGCAGCTGATCCTTCCGCGGCGCAGGCCCCGGCCGACGCCCACGCGCAGTAAGCGGAGAATTCCATGGCACGTTTCTTCATCGATCGACCCATCTTCGCGTGGGTGATCGCCATCATCATCATGCTTGCCGGCGCGCTGGCGGTCACCAGCCTGCCGGTATCCATGTATCCGGAAGTGGCACCACCTGCGGTCGAGATCTCCGCGACCTACCCGGGTGCGTCGGCCAAGGTGGTGGAGGACTCGGTGACGCAGATCATCGAGCAGAACATGAAGGGCCTTGATGGCCTGATCTACTTCTCCTCCAACAGTTCGGCCAACGGCATGGCCACCATCTCCCTCACCTTCGAAGCTGGCACCAACCCGGACATCGCCCAGGTGCAGGTGCAGAACAAGCTGCAGCTGGCCATGCCGCTGCTGCCGCAGGAAGTGCAGCGGCAGGGCATCAACGTGGCCAAGTCCAGCAGCGGCTTCCTGCAGG
>JAFAFF010000096.1 GCA_023423605.1 Pseudomonadota bacterium | reverse complement strand
GCCTGGTGTGGGATGCCGATGCTGATCCGGCCACGGAGTTTCCGTACACCATCTACGTGATGGAAGATTCGCGCGCGCTGGGCGCGCAGCTGCGCGTGTTCCGTGGGCGCGTCTGGTTCTACCTGGGCGGCATCGGCCTGATCCTGCTGCTGCTGCAGACGGTCATCCTGCAATGGAGCCTGCGCCCCATGCGCCGGGTGATCACCGAGCTGACCAAGGTGCAGCGCGGCGAGAGCGAGCGCATGAGCGAACGCCATCCGCGCGAGCTGGAGCCACTGACCAACAGCATCAATGCCTTCATCGAAAGCGAGCGCGAGAACCTGGAGCGGCAGCGCAACACGCTGGCCGACCTGGCGCACAGCCTGAAGACGCCGATCGCGGTACTGCGCACACAGCTGGACAGCAGCTCCGATGACGTGGCGCTGCGCGAAGAACTGGACGTGCAGCTGCAGCGCATGAACAACCTGGTGTCGTATCAGCTGGCACGCGCGGCATCGTCAGGCCACAAGCTGTTTTCCGCACCGTTGCCCATCGAGGCCAATGCCGAGGAGATCGTGCGCGGGCTGGAAAAGGTGTATGCCGCCAAGGGCGTGCTGTGCGAATTCGATATCGACGAGACCGCGCGTTTCCACGGCGAACCGGGCGATCTGCAGGAACTGCTCGGCAACCTGCTGGAAAACGCCTTCAAATGGGCCGGCCACCGCGTGCTGCTCACCGCGCAGCCACTGACCGCGCCGAACGCGCGGCGTCCGGGCCTGCTGCTGGCGGTGGATGATGATGGCCCGGGCATCGCGCCTGAAGACATCGCCAAGGTGCTGCAGCGTGGCGTGCGCGGCGATGAGCGCGTTCAGGGCCACGGTATCGGCCTGTCCATCGTGCAGGACATGATCAAGGATTACCGTGGCGAGCTGCAGGTGGCGCGTTCGCCTGAGCTGGGTGGCGCACGCTTCGAAGTGCGCCTGCCGCCGGGACCTTGAATCCCGTGCACAGCGGGAGTCGGATGCATCAACCCGCCACCGAGGGCGGCTCGCCGTAGAACCGCCGCAGATGTGCGGCGACGCCTGGCAAGGCCTCGGCCAGCACATCGGGTGCGGAGAAATGGTATTCGGTGACCACCGCGAAGAACTCTTCCGGTGCTTCGGCCGCATAGGGATCGATCAATGTCTCTTCGCCGGCATCCACCTGCGCGCAGAACGCATCGAAGGCCTGCTGGAAATCACGCGCCCATTCCCGCTGCCATTGGCGATGCAACGGCGGCGTGCCGTCCATCGCGCCATCCAGCGCGTCGATCTTGTGGGCCATCTCGTGCACGGCCACGCAGTAGCCATCGAACGGGGCCTGCAGGTCGGCCTGGATATCGGCCCAGGACAGGATCAGCGGACCGCTGTCCCAGCTCTCGCCGATCAGTTCGTCTTCCCACTCATGCAGCACCCCGGCCGCATCCAGGTGGCTGCGCTGCACCCGGAACGCATCCGGATACACGATGACCTGCGACCACCCGCGCAGGCCGGCTTCGCCCACCGACAGCAACGGCAGGCAGCACAACGCCGCCAGCAGCACCGTGTCCTGGTCGTCCAGCGCCAGTCCGCCAACCGGGCTGATGGTCTTCTCGTGCAGGAAGCGTTCGCCCAGGGTGCGCAGCTGCACCTGCTGCTCCGTGGACAACGCATGTACCCACGGCGCACGACGGCACGCGTGCTGCCACAGGGCATCGGGAATCGGGCGGGGCGCAGGCCGCAACCAGCGCAACAACGTTTGGATCAGCGGAACATTCCCGGCAGGAAGCTGTGCCATTTCGGCGCACGCAGGCGCTGCAGCACGTCATCGTCGCCACCGCCTCCGGTGGCAGAGGCCGGGGCGGGGGTGGGCTTGGGCGTGGTGGGCATGGCCGCAGCGGCGCTGCGGGCGCTGGGCGGACGCTCGGCGTCCGGCGTGGAATACACGCAGTCACCTCGACCCTCGCTGGCCAGCGCAGCAGTTGCATTGGCGGAAAGCGGGACCGTCAACAGGATCAGGCAATGGGCAAGACAGCGCATCGACGACATCCAGGACCAGGGGCGGTGAGTTCCCGATTCTAGCCCGAATATCGGCCGGCATTGGAAGCCCGGCCGGGCAGCCTCGGGCGGGTTGTCGCATAATTTCTCCTGTTTACCTGACGGAAGCTGCCGTGGACGACCGCCAACTGCTGGCCAAACTGGCCGCCGGACCCCTGTCCGGAGACGTCCTGGCGCAAGAGCTTGGGCAGACCCGCGCGGCGATATGGAAGCGTATTCAAGGACTTAGAAACGCCGGCGTGGCGATAGAAGGGCGTGCTGGCGGTGGTTACACGCTGCGCCAACCGCTGGATCTTCTGGACCCGGTGGCCATCCAGGCGGCGCTGGCCCCGGCAGCGGCGAAGCGGCTGGACTCCCTGCAGCTGGCGTGGAGCACCGGCTCGACCAACAGCGAATTGTTGCGATGCAGCGCGCCCGCGCGCGGCTGCCAGGTGCTGCTGGCAGAGCGGCAGACCGGTGGACGGGGACGCCGTGGCCGTGAATGGACCTCGCCGCTGGCCGCGCATGTGTACCTGTCGGTGCTGCGCGGCTTTTCCGGTGGGCTGGCGCAGTTGGGCGGGCTCAGCCTGGTGGCCGGCGTGGCGGTTGCCGAAGCGTTGCACGGGCTCGGGCTGACGCAGGTGCAGCTGAAGTGGCCCAACGACCTGGTGGTGGACGGCCACAAGCTGGGCGGTCTGCTGGTGGAAGGTGGCGGCGAGTTCGCCGGTCCGGCACGTGCGGTGATCGGTATTGGTCTCAATGTACACATGCCGGACGCGTTCGCCGCGCGGGTGGACCAGCCATGGACGGACCTGGACCGGGTGGCGGGCCAGGCGATGCAGCGCAACGCGGTGGTGGCCGCGGTGCTCTCCCACCTGCTGCCGGCACTGGAAGAATTCGAAGGCATGGGACTTGCCCCGTTCCTGTCGCGTTACGCAGCGCTGGACAGCCTGGCCGGTCGCACGGTGCGGGTGGAACAGGGCGGCGCCTGGCAGGATGGGCAAGCACTGGGGCTGGCGGAAGATGGCGCATTGCGCGTGCGCATCGGTGGCCACGAGCAACTGGTGCATGCGGGCGAAGTCAGCGTGAGGGCGCGATGAGCGACTGGCTGTTCGACCTTGGCAATTCGCGCTTCAAATACGCACCGCTGCTTGGCGATCGTGCTGGTGAGGTGCAGGCATGGGCGCACGGTGCCGAAGACCTGCGTGGTGAAGCGCTGCGCGCGCTGCCGCAGGGGCGCACCGCCTATGTGGCCAGCGTGGCAGCACCCGGCCTTACCGCCACCATGCTGGAGATCCTGCGCATGCGCTTCCAGCAGGTGCACGTGGCGCGCACCGAGGCACGCCTGGCGGGGGTGAGCATCGCCTACGCAGCACCGGAGCGCTTCGGCGTGGATCGTTTCCTTGCCCTGCTGGCGGCCGCGCGCGAACGGCGGCACGTGCTGGTGGCCGGGGTCGGCACGGCCTTGACCATCGATCTGCTGGATGCCGATGGCCTGCATCACGGTGGCCGCATCGCCGCCTCGCCGACCACCATGCGCGAAGCGCTGCATTCGCGCGCCGTGCAGCTGCCGCCCGGCGGTGGCGCCTATGTGGAGTTCGCCAGCGATACCGCCGCTGCGCTTGCTTCGGGCTGTGATGGTGCGGCAATCGCGCTCATCGAACACAGCCGCCGGCATGCCGA
>JAFAFF010000089.1 GCA_023423605.1 Pseudomonadota bacterium | reverse complement strand
AGACGCCGCGCTGCACCGGCAGGCCGATGGTTTCGCCGCGCACCTGCGCCGTGCGCAGGAAACCGCAATCCTCGGCGGCCGCACGGTGCGCGTTGCGGTCGAACCCGGTGGCTACCGTTTCGCACGGCTCGACCACGGACAGTGGTTGCCGCTGCAGGAGGGGCCGTTTGCCGCGCGCACCTGGCATGATGGCGTTCTGCCGCGGATGCCGCGTGATACCCCGCAGGTCGGTTTCAGCTTCGACCCCACCGGCATGGCCGAACCCCAGGCACTGGTGCTGGACAACGGGCGCCAGCAGATCGGCATCCGCGTGGCACGTTCGGGCAAGGTGGATATCGATGCCGGCACGTACTGAACGCCGCGCCTGCTGCCGCGGCTTCTCACTGCTGGAGATGCTGGTGGCACTGGCGATCCTCGCGCTGGTGGTCGCCGGCCTGCTCAATCTTGCCGGCGAAAGCTCCCGCACGGCGGTACGCATGCAGGAACGCGTATTCGCCGGCCTTGTCGCCGACAACCTGGCGGCCGAAGCGATGCTCGCCGACGACGCTGCACTGGCCCGCCCAGCGCAGGGCGTGCAGGAGCTGGGTGGCCAGCGCTGGCACTGGCAACGCACGGCGGTGGCCACCGGCAATGGCGACGACGCGCTGTTACGCGTGGACATCCGTGTCGACGCGCCCGATGGCGGCCAGGCCGCCAGTGCCTGGGTCTTCCGATGATACGGACGCCACGCCACGCAGGCTTCACCCTGATCGAAGTGCTGGTTGCGCTGGCCCTGTTCGCACTGATCGCCGGCGCGACAGTGGTCCTGCTGGCCTGGACCGCCGACCAGCGCGGTGCCGTGCGCGCGAAGATGGACCGGCTTGCCGAGATCCAGCTGGCGCATGCGCTCCTCAAGGCGGATCTCGGCCAGGCGGCAATCCGCCCCACCCGGCGCAGTGACGGCAGCAGCGAATACAACGCCTTCAATGCCGCTCCGCCGGACGACGACACGCGGCCGATGCTGGCCTTTGTCCGCCGTGGCTGGGAGAACCCGGGGATGGAAGCACGCGCCTCGATGCAGTATGTGGAATACCGGGTGATCGATGGACGCCTGGAGCGCAGCGTGCGTCCGATGCTGGATGGCACCATCGGTGGCGATCCGCAGGTCCTGCTCGGCGAGGTACGCTCCGTGCGCGCGTTCTTCTATTCGCACGGTAGCTGGAGCGACGGCTGGATCGGTGGCGCGCGTGCGATGCCGCGTGCGGTACGCCTCGAATTCGAACTGCGCGACATAGGCCCGCTCAGCCAGGTGTTCGTGCTGCCGGAGGCGCAATGATCCGTCGTCGCAGCGTGCCATCGCCAACGCGCCAGTCCGGCATGGCGTTGCTGGCCGTGCTGCTGTTGAGCGTGGTGATGGGCGTGCTGGTGATGGCGATGCTGGACGATATCCGTTTCGGCGTGCAACGCACCACCAATGCCCAGGCCATCGCCCAGGCCCAGCGTTTCGCGCTCGGTGCCGAAGCCATGGCCCGCGCTCGCGTCACCCGGCTCGGCGACCACGGCATCGACATCAACCGTTGGAACGGCAAGCCACTGCTGTTCCAGGTCGAGGACGGCATCATCCACGCGCGCCTGCGTGACGGTAGTACCTGCTTCAACCTCAACAGCGTGGCCAGCGGCGTGCCCGGCCAATGGACCCGCAACGAACCAGGCCTGCGCCACTACGTGGCCCTGCTTGCCGCGCTCGACTTTCCGGCGGCGCAGGCGCAGGCATTGGCCGACGCACTCGCTGACTGGATCGACAGCGACGGCGTGCGTGGGCCATTGGGCGCGGAGGATGCGACCTATGCCGCACGCCAGCCGGCCTACCGTACCGCCGGCACGCTGCTGGCCGAGGTCAGCGAACTGCATGCCATCCAGGGATATTCCGCGCCGGTCTATGAACGCCTGCGACCGTATGTCTGCGCGTTGCCGATCGGCGGCCAGTCACCGGTCAATGTCAACGCCCTGACTCTGGAACAGGCACCCATACTGAGCATGTTGACGCTGGGTGGCCTGGACCGCGGACGTGCCCGCCAGCTCATCGCCTCGCGCCCGGTCGAAGGCTGGTCCGAGCTGGCGTTCTTCGCTGCGGTATCCAGCCTGCAATTGCCGCAGGAAGCGACCGACCAGATCCAGGTGCGATCCCGCTGGTTCGTGCTCGACGTGGATGTCGACCATGCCGGCGCGCAGGCCACCTTGAACGCCTTGCTCGAATACAACGGCATGGGCGACGCCCGCCTTGCCGCCCGACGCTGGACCCGAGACGAATGAATCACCTGCCCATTTCCTTCCGCCTGTGGCTGTTGCCGCCTGATCCCGCCGACGCCGCGAGCTGCCTGCAGGTAGACGCCGATGGCCGCGTGATCGCCCGCCGACGACTGTCCGCCGAGGCGCCGATGCCCGTGCAGGCCGCCGTACGGGACCTTGTCGCGGTGCCCGCCGAAGCAGTGACCCTGCTGTGGCTGGACCTGCCCGCGCGGCATCCGCTGCAGGCGCGCGCGGCCGCCCGGCTGCGACTGGAAGACCATCTGGCGGTACCACTGGAGGGACTGCATGTTGCGATCGGCGCCGAAGTCGCGCCAGGCATGCCACGACTGGTGGCGGTCGTCGACAACGCACGGATGGCCGAATGGAAACAGCGCTGCAACGCACTCAACATCACCGCCGCGGCGTGGGTGCCGGATTGCCTGCTGCTGCCACCGCCGCCATCGGAAGAAGGGCTTGCTGCGATAGAGATCGACGGGCGCGTGCTGGTGCGCGGCGCCAACCGTGCCTTCACCGCCGAACCGGAGCTGGTGCGGGCCATCGTTGGCGACATCCCGCTGTCGCCGTTGCGCGGCAATGACAGCGATGCCCTCCTGGCCGCGGCCGTGCAGCATCCGCCGGTGCTGGACCTGCTGCAGTTCGACCACGCCCTTCCCGATACCCGCGCGATGCGTCGACGACGTCGCCTGACCGCATTGGCCGCCATGGTGCTGCTTTCGCCGGTGCTGCTCGCCGGCGCGGGCACGCTGCGCGACCTGGCGCTGGCGGCCTGGATGGGACATCGCGCCGACACCCTCGCTGCTGCCGCGCTGCCTGTCGGCCAGCACGGCGACGATGCTTCCGAATCCCTGCACGCCCTGCATCGCCAACGCCTGGCGCCCTCCACCCTGGCGTCCACGTCCACCATCTTGTTCGACACACTGCAGCAACACCCCGGCACACAGCTGGACAGCTACGAATTCAACGTCGGCAATGGCCTGCAGGTAGGCATGCTCCATCGCAGCGAACAGGACCTGGATGCCATGCGTGCAATGCTGCAGGCACAGGGCGTGGACCTGGTGTCACTGGATAGCCGTGCGGTGGAAGGCGGCATGCGCAGCCTGCTTGCAGTGGAGAGCACCCGATGATGACCAGGATGAACGCCACCCGGATACGCCTGCATGGATGGTGGCAGGCGCGCGACCGCCGCGAACGTGTGCTGCTTGCCGCCGCGGCAGCGATGATCGCTGCTTTCGTGCTCTGGTACGGGATATACAAGCCGCTGCAGAAGCTTCAGGACCATGCGCAGGCTCGGTTGCAGCTGGCCAGGGCCCAGCTCGATGCCGTCCGTGTGGAGATCGATGCACTGAAGGCAGCCCCGGTCGCACCCGCCGCACCGGCCAACGATGCGGAGCTGCGCAAGGCCGTGCTGGACGGCGCACGCCGCGCCGGCTTCGGCATCACCCGCGAACGCAACAACGAACAGGGCGACCTGGAAATCGAAGCGGACTCGGCGACACCAGCGCAACTGTTCGCATGGCTCGACCAGTTGCGCCTGCAGCATGGACGTGCGCCCGATTCCCTGAGCGCGGCACGCAGTGGCAACCAGCTGCGCGTGCAGGCATCGTTCCGGCGCATGGCGCGCCACTGAGCGGGCTGCAGAAAGGTCGGCCCACGAGCCGGCTGCATCTTCCCAGAACAGCCCGCCCGCAGGCCGAAAACAAGATCGGGCTCCGATGCAGGACAGCCACGTTAGCGATGCAATGTTAATCCTGGGCGACATCTGCGTTGCATTGCCCAGCGTTGTCGCGGGCTACGCCCCAGGACGACACCGCGCTCAGGAAAACAGGCCACCCGTTGCCGGCGGACAAACCAGGCCCTGGCCGACCGGGCGCGCATCGGCGTTGTCCGGATGCGGCTGCGCCTGCGTCCCATCGATGAGGGCGTGCATCATGGTTCAAGGAAGGCATCGACCGCGTCATCGCATCGACCAAGGATGAGCAGGATATGGGGGAAAGCATGGGACGTGTCGCGCAATAACGAAAAAAGCCCCTGAAAAACAGGGGCTTAGTTCGGCATATGGCGGAGTGGGAGGGATTCGAACCCTCGATAGAGCTTTTGACCCTATACTCCCTTAGCAGGGGAGCCCCTTCAGCCGCTCGGGCACCACTCCGGGGTTTTGTTCCCGCTGGTGGAGGAGAACTCCTCAGCGTGGGCGCGAATAATAGCTTTTTTCACGCAGGAAGGTAAAGCCTTAATCTGCAGATTCTTCGCCTGCGTTGCCGGCTTCGTCGCCGCGCTGGATACGCTGGTAGATTTCTTCGCGATGGACAGCCACATCCTTCGGTGCAGTGATGCCGATACGGACCTGGTTGCCCTTGACGCCCAAGACGGTCACGCTGACCGAATCACCGATCATCAAGGTTTCGCCTACCCGGCGAGTCAAGATCAACATTGTTGTATTTCTCCATGGAACCGTGTGGAAGGGTATTCCCCAACGGCTTGACGGACCGTCAAGGTCCGCCCCACGACAAAGGGAAAAAGATTGCCAATGGTACCGCCAGCGCTCCCACGCCTACAAGGCGCGGGAACAAGGCGATTCATCACAGGCGGGCGCGCACCCAGTCCACCACGGCCAGCAGCGCGGACGCAAGGGCGGGCCCGTCCTCGCCACCACCCTGGGCCAGGTCCGGGCGACCGCCGCCCTTGCCTCCAATCTGACCGGCAACATGGGCCAGCAGTTCCCCGGCCTTGACCCGGCCCGTTGCACTGCCATTCACACCGGCCACCAGGGCTACCTTGCCGTCCTGCGCACCGGCCAGCAGGATCACCGCATCACCCAGTTGCTGCTTGAGGCGATCCACCGCCTCGCGCAGGGCTTTCGCGTCAAATCCTTCCAGCCGCGCCACCAGCACCTTCACGCCGGAGACATCAACCGCCTGCTGCGAAAGATCGGCGGTGGCGCCGGCCGCGAGCTTGGCCTTCAGCGATTCGAGCTCACGCTCAAGCTGCTTCTGGCGCGTGGTCTGCGCGCGAATCCTGTCGACCACATCGGCCACGCTGCCGCCGAGCAGGTCCGCCGCTTCGGCCAGGCGCGCCTCCTCGGCGTCCACGTGATCCAGTGCTCCCTGGCCGGTAACGGCTTCGATGCGGCGCACGCCGGCCGATACACCGCCTTCGGAGGTGATCTTGAACAGGCCGATATCGCCGGTACGGGTCACATGCGTACCACCGCACAACTCGGTGGAGTAATCGCCCATCTTCAGCACCCGCACGTGTTCGCCGTACTTCTCGCCGAACAGCGCCATGGCACCGAAGTCCAGCGCCTCCTGCATGCCCATGTTGTGTACTTCGGCGACATGGTTTGCACGCACCTGCTGGTTGACCTTGCGTTCGATGATCGCCAGTTCGTCGGGGGTGATCGGCTGGAAGTGCGAGAAATCGAAGCGCAGTCGATCCGGCGCCACCAGCGAGCCCTTCTGCTGCACATGGGTGCCGAGCACTTCGCGCAGGGCGGCGTGCAGCAGGTGGGTCGCCGAATGGTTGAGGATGGTGGCGCCGCGGCGTGCCGCATCGACCTGTCCGGACAGCACGTCGCCGACCGACAGGGTGCCTTCAAGCAGGGTGCCGACATGGCCATGGAACTGGCCGGCGAACTTGCGGGTCTCCTGCACGTCCACGCGCACGCTGTCACCGTCCAGCACGCCGGTATCGCCCACCTGGCCACCGGATTCGGCGTAGAACGGCGTGCGGTCGGCCAGCACGATCACTGCATCGCCGGCCTGCACGGATGCCACCGGGCGGCCATCCTTCAGCAGCGCGACCACGCGCAGGCCATCGGCCTGCAGGCTGTCATAGCCCAGGAACACGGTCGGCGCGAGCGTGGCAACCAGGTCGGCCGGCAGCGTCACGCCACCACCGAACTTGCCGGCGGCGCGCGCGGTTTCGCGCTGCTGCTCCATCGCCGCATCGAAGCCGGCGGTATCCACGGTCATGTCGCGCTCGCGCGCGATGTCGGCGGTGAGGTCCAGCGGAAAGCCATAGGTGTCGTACAGGCGGAATGCGTCTACGCCCGGAATGACCTTGTTGGACGCCTTCGCCGCGACGTCCTCGAAGATCTTCATGCCGGCATCGAGCGTTTCCGCGAACCGTTCTTCCTCGGCGCGCAGCGCACGCACGACGGTGTCGGTGGCGACACCCAGCTCCGGATACGCCTGGCCCATCTGTTCCACCAGGGTCGGCACCAGCGCACTGAAGAACGGCTGGCGCACGCCGAGCATCCAGCCATGGCGCAGCGCGCGGCGGATGATCCGGCGCAGCACGTAGCCACGGCCTTCATTGGACGGCAGCACGCCGTCGACGATGAGGAAGGAGCAGGCGCGGATGTGGTCGGCGATGACGCGCAGCGACTTGTTTTCCAGATCGGTGGTGCCGGTCAGCTCGCCGGCCTTGCGGATCAGCGCCTGGAACAGGTCGATCTCATAGTTGGTATGCACGTGCTGCAGGATCGCAGCCAGCCGCTCCAGGCCCATGCCGGTATCCACGCAGGGCGCAGGCAACGGCACCAGCGTGCCATCCGGCTGGCGGTCGAACTGCATGAACACCAGATTCCAGATTTCGATGAAGCGGTCGCCATCTTCGTCCGGCGAACCCGGCGGGCCACCGGCGATGTGCTCGCCATGGTCATAGAAGATTTCGGTGCACGGGCCACACGGGCCGGTTTCCGCCATCTGCCAGAAGTTGTCCGAAGCAAACGGCGCACCCTTGTTGTCGCCGATGCGCACGATGCGATCTTCCGGGATGCCTATCATGTCGCGCCACAGCGCATAGGCTTCGTCATCGGTCTGGTAGACAGTGACCAGCAGGCGTTCGGCCGGCAGCTTCCACACCTGGGTCAGCAGTTCCCAGGCCCAGGCGATGGCATCCTTCTTGAAGTAATCGCCGAACGACCAGTTGCCCAGCATTTCGAAGAAGGTATGGTGACGCGCGGTGTAACCCACCTGGTCCAGATCGTTGTGCTTGCCACCGGCGCGCAGGCAGCGCTGGACATCGGCAGCGCGCACATAGCTGCGCTTCTCCGCGCCAAGGAACACGTCCTTGAACTGGACCATGCCCGAATTGGTGAACAGCAGGGTCGGGTCATTGCCCGGTACCAGCGGCGCGGACGGCACGATGGTGTGGCCCTTGCCCCTGAAGAACTCAAGGAAATCGGTGCGGATCTGGGAAGTTGTGAATTTGGCGGGTGCGTTCATGGGGGCTGGCAGTCTGCGGGCCGGAGGGCGCACCGCCGCCGGCCACACTGGCCGGGGTCGGATTCTGGACCTCCGAAACCCTGAAGGGTAACAGGCCCGGGCCGCTCAGTCCTCAGGGTCGAAGCGGGTGGCGCGGCGGATGGTGTCGCCATCGAACCCGCGGCGCGCCAGCAGGTCGGCGGCCTTGCGCCGCTGCGGCAGGTCCTGCGGCCCGTTCTCGCCAAAACGCCGACGCACCAGATCGCGGGCATTCTGCAGATGATCGCCTTCGTAACTGTCCATGGCCGCCGTGATGGCCTCGCTGTCCAGGCCATGGGTGCCCAGTTCGGCGCGGATGTGCAACGGTCCATAGCCGGCATTGGCACGGCCGCGCACCAGGCCTTCGGCGAACCGCTCGTCGTCCTGCCAGCCTTCACTGGCCAGCTTGTCGACCGCTGCCTGCGCCTGCTCCGGCTCGATGCCGCGCGCCATCAGCTTCCGCCCCAGTTCCTTGCGCGAGTGCTCGCGCCGGACCAGCAGACCGAGCGCCCGCTGCAACGGCGTCTGTTCCGGACGCCTGCGCCTGCGCGCCGATGGCGGAGCTTCCGTGTTGTCGTGCATGTCTGCCTTCCCGTCCTACCGTCATTGCAGCGCCATACCCTGGGCAGGCATGGAAACTGCGGGACAGGGCGACGTCACTGACGGCGCCACCCTGCCCCGCAGCAATGCTCAGGCCTCGTCGTCGCCGTCGTCCTCGCCGTCCTGCGGCGTCACTTCGGTCGGCTGGAACTTCTCGCGCAGTTCGGCTTCCAGCCTGGCGGCAACCTGCGGGTTGTCGCGCAGGTAACCACGGGCGTTGTCCTTGCCTTGGCCGATACGTTCTTCACCGTAGCTGTACCAGGCGCCGGCCTTGTCGACCAGCTTGGCATCCACGCCCATGTCGATCAGCTCACCTTCGCGGCTGATGCCTTCGCCATAGAGAATTTCGGTGATGACCTGCTTGAACGGCGGCGCAAGCTTGTTCTTGACCACCTTGATCTTGGTCTGGTTGCCGATGATCTCATCGCCCTTCTTGATGGCACCGATACGGCGGATATCCAGGCGCACCGACGCATAGAACTTCAGCGCGTTGCCGCCGGTCGTCACTTCCGGGCTCTGTCCCGGCATCATCACGCCGATCTTCATGCGCAACTGGTTGATGAACACCACCAGCGTGTTGGAGCGCTTGATGTTGCCGGTAAGCTTGCGCAGCGCCTGGCTCATCAGGCGGGCCTGCAGGCCGGGCAGCTGGTCACCCATCTCGCCTTCGATTTCCGCCTTGGGCGTCAGCGCGGCGACCGAGTCCACCACCACGATGTCCACCGAGCCCGAACGCACCAGCATGTCGGCGATTTCCAGCGCCTGCTCACCGGTATCCGGCTGCGACAGCAGCAGGTCGTCGACGTTCACGCCCAGCTTGGCGGCGTAGATCGGGTCCAGCGCATGCTCGGCATCGATGAAGGCCGCGGTACCGCCCTTCTTCTGGCATTCGGCGATGGCCTGCAGGGTCAGGGTGGTCTTGCCCGAGGACTCCGGCCCGTAGATCTCCACGACGCGGCCCTTCGGCAGGCCACCGATGCCCAGTGCGATGTCCAGCATCAGCGAACCGGTGGGAATGGCCTCGACAGGTTCGACAACACGGTCGCCCATGCGCATCACCGAGCCCTTGCCGAACTGCTTTTCGATCTGGCTCAGTGCGGCGGCCAGGGCGCGCTTCTTGTTCTCATCCATCGTCTTGGTCCTCGGGGAAGTGGTCATCTTTTTGATCGTGGTCGACTCGGGTACGGGGGAGACTGTAGCGGGCGCTCATCGCACAGACTGAGACGGCGACCGGGCAAGCCGAACATTATCGCCGCAGACGTCAGCCGCCGCCGTCTCCAGGTACTCAACGGTTGGGGCGCAACAGGCCGCAATACAGGCCTTCTATCGAAAAATCCTGATCCGGCAGGACTTCTATGGGCGCGTAATCGGGATTGCGCGGCAGCAGGCGGATACGGTCCTTGCCGATCTTCAACAGCTTGACGGTGATCTCATCGTCGATGCGGGCGACCACGATCTGCCCGGAATTCGCATCGCGGGTGCGGTGCACGCCGATCAGGTCGCCATCGAAAATGCCCTCGTCGATCATCGAATCGCCCTGCACCTTGAGCAGGTAATCCGGCGCCGGCGAGAAAAACACCCGGTCCAGCACCACGAAATCCTCCGAACCGATATCGGCGCCGATCGGCAGGCCGGCAGCCACGCGGCCCAGCACCGGCAGGCGCAGGACGCTGTCGTCATGTTCCGGCGCGGCCACCGGCGCCACTGCCGGCGCCTGCACCAGGCGTATGCCACGGGCCTGCCCGGGCACGCGGCGGATTGCTCCGGCCTGTTCCAGCGCTTCCAGGTGGTACTGCGCGGCGCGCACCCCCTTGAAGCCGAAGGCACGGGCGATTTCGGTCTGCGACGGCGGCACGCCATCGGATTCGATGTGATCGGCGATCAGCTGCAGGATCGCCTGCTGGGTCTCGGAGAGGTCGGCGCTGTTCATGGTTAGTAGTATTACTACTAATGAGGTGGAAATCAAATTCCAGGCCAAGGTGCCGCCCCACCCTTGCGGCGCGGCCGCATGGCGGGCCGCTAGCGACGCCGGCCGCTGCGCCAGATCGAGAACAGTATCCAGACGCCGCACAGACCGGCACCGATGAATCCGGCCACGCCCAGCGCCAGCAGCCAGCGGCTGGAAATGCCGCCCACGCTGTGCATCACGATCGACGAGCCGATGATCAGCGCGGCCGTGATGATGCCGACCACCAGACGGTTCGCCGCCTGGTTGACCTGGTCGCCGAAGCCTTTCAGCGCATTGGTTTCCACCTTCAGCTGCAGGCGGCCACGGCGCGCGGCCTGCACCAGCCTGCGCAGGTCGCGTGGAAGTTCGCCTGCCAGGTCCAGCATTCCCAGCAGGCTGCGCCGGCCACGCCTGAACAGCGCCCGCGGCGCATAGCGCTGCAGCACCACGCGTTCCAGGAACGGCTGCGCCGCGCTGGCCATGTCGAAGCCGGGATCCAGCTGCCGCCCCATCCCTTCCAGGGTCAGGAAGGCCTTGATCATCAGCGCCAGGTCGGCCGGCAGCGTCAGGTTGTAGCTGCGCAGCAGCTGGGTGATGTCCGCAAGCATCGAGCCGATGCGCAGGTCCTTGAGCGGCACGCCGCGATAGCGGTCCACGAACTGGCTGATGTCCTGCTGCAGGCGACCTTCATCCACCGCCACGCCACCGGCCCAGTCCAGCAGGATGTCGGCCACCGGCTCCGGCTCCTGTTCCACCAGCCCGTGCAGCAGTTGTGCGACCTGGAACCGACGGGTTTCGGACAACGTCCCGATCATGCCGAAATCGATCACGCCGATGCGTCCGTCGCGCAGGTAGATGATGTTTCCCGGATGCGGATCGGCGTGGAAGCAGCCGTCCTGCAGC
>JAFAFF010000044.1 GCA_023423605.1 Pseudomonadota bacterium | reverse complement strand
AGCGGGTCACGCTGATGGCGCCCTTGATCTTCTCGCGCTCGATCCTGTCCAGCATGGTGCGCTTTTCTTCCTCGTCCAGCGCATAGAACACCTGCTTGCCCACGTCGATGCGGAACAGCGGCGGCATTGCCACGAACACGTGGCCGGCATCCACCAGTGCCGGAAAATGCTTGAGGAACAACGCGGTCAGCAGGGTGGCGATATGCAGGCCGTCGGAGTCCGCATCGGCCAGGATCACCACCTTGCCGTAACGCAGGCCGCTGATGTCGTTCTTGCCTGGATCGCAGCCGATGGCGATGGCCAGGTTGTGCACTTCCTCCGAGGCCAGCACGCTGTTGGATGATACTTCCCAGGTATTCAGGATCTTGCCGCGCAGCGGCATGATCGCCTGGAAATCCTTGTCGCGCGCCTGCTTGGCGCTGCCACCGGCCGAGTCACCTTCCACCAGGAACAGCTCGGTGCGCGACAGGTCCTGGCTGATGCAGTCGGCCAGCTTGCCCGGCAGCGCCGGGCCCTGGGTGACCTTCTTGCGCACCACCAGTTTCTCGGTCTTCAGGCGCGCACTGGCGCGTTCGATGGCCAGCTGCGCGATCTTCTCGCCGATATCCACGTTCTGGTTCAGCAGCAGGCTGAAGGCATCGTGCGCGGCGCCTTCGACGAACCCGGCGGCCTGGCGCGAGGACAGGCGCTCCTTGGTCTGGCCACTGAACTGCGGGTCGGTCATCTTGATGGACAGCACGAAGGCGACCCGGTCCCAGACATCTTCCGGCGCCAGCTTGACGCCGCGTGGCAGCAGGTTGCGGAAATCGCAGAACTCGCGCAGCGCTTCGGTCAGTCCGGTGCGCAGGCCGTTGACATGGGTGCCATGCTGCGCCGTGGGAATCAGGTTGACGTAGCTTTCCTGCACCAGCTCGCCTTCCGGCATCCACGCCACCGCCCAGTCGGCAATCTCGGTTTCCTTCCTGACATGGCCGACGAACAGGTTGCCGGGCAGCATCTCGCGCTCGCCCAGTTCGGCCTTCAGGTAATCGCGCAGGCCATCTTCGTAATACCAGGTATCGACGTCGCCGGTGGCTTCGTCGGTGAGTTTCACGGTCAGGCCCGGGCACAGCACGGCCTTGGCGCGCAGCAGGTGGCGCAGCGCGCGCAGCGCGAATTTCGGGGTATCGAAATATTTCGGGTCCGGCCAGAAACGCACGCGGGTACCGGTGTTCTTCCTGCCCACGGTGCCGACCACTTCCAGCGGCGTGGCACGGTCGCCATTGCGGAAGGTGATGCGGTGTTCAGCACCATCGCGCTTGATGTGGATCTCCACCAGGGTGGACAGCGCGTTGACCACGCTGACGCCGACGCCGTGCAGGCCGCCGGAGAAGGTGTAGTTGTTGTTGTTGAACTTGCCACCGGCATGCAGCCGGGTAAGGATCAGTTCCACGCCGGGGATCTTCTCCTCCGGATGGATGTCCACCGGCATGCCGCGGCCGTCATCGCTGACTTCCACGCTGCCGTCCTTGTACAGGGTGATCTCGATCGAACGGGCGTGGCCAGCCAGCGCCTCGTCCACCGAGTTGTCGATCACCTCCTGGGCGAGATGGTTCGGGCGCGCGGTGTCGGTGTACATGCCGGGGCGGCGCTTGACCGGGTCCAGGCCGGACAGGACTTCAATATCGGCGGCGTTATAGCGGGCGTTCATCTGTCTTCGAAAGCGTGGAGCGACGCGCAAGTGTGCGGTGTGGGCGGGGATTTTGCACGCCTGCGGTTCAGCCGGGGGGCAGGGCGGGGCGGTAAAATGAACGGTGCCGGGAAATCGTTGCCCGCATCCCCTTTCGAGTGGATACCGCCAGGAGGACTCCATGAAGAAGCTGCTCACCATCGCCATTGTCGCTGCTGCCGTGGTTGCTGTACCGATGGCGCTCGCGCAGAACGCGCAGGGTGCCGGCCAGCCGGCACCGAAGGACGATCCGACCAACCCCGCCCAGTCCGAGGCCGAAGCCAAGGCCAAGCGCCGCGCGCAGGCCACGGCGGAAATGAAGGCCAAGGGCCAGCAGGCACCGCAACGCGAAGAAGAAGAGGAAGAAGCGAAGAAAAAGCGCTGAAGCGCTTCGCCTTCCTTCCAGGGCCCCGGTTCGCACCGGGGCCTTCCTTTTTGCAATGGCGCCATGCGCCTCTTGGGCTGAAGGCGTTCAATCTGTAAACTATCGCTTTCCGGGAGTAGTGCGTGTCCACCATCAGCGATTGGACTGGCAAGGCCATGCATGGCCGCCAGCAGGGCTGGGCGAAGGTGACGGTCCGAATGACCGGCACAGGCCAGCCGACCTCGCTCGCTGGCCACCGCGCTGCGCCGATGGGCGCTGACGACCTGGCGACGGGCGGCCGCCCTTGCGCGGAGGCCCGCCAACCCTGCCTCGCCAGCGTGGCCGGTTCCGTGTCGGCACCAGCGCCGGCGAACCGGAAAACCCCCTTCCAGCCGAACCTTCCGCCCCCGGGTGGAGTGGGCGCGGCCGTTTTCCATTTCCAGACAGGATGCTTGCAGCCATGACTCCCTTGATCTTCGTAACCGGCGGCGTGGTGTCCTCGCTCGGCAAAGGTATTGCCGCCGCGTCACTGGCCGCGATTCTTGAAGCACGTGGCCTGAAGGTCACGATGATGAAGCTCGACCCTTACATCAACGTCGACCCGGGCACCATGAGCCCGTTCCAGCACGGTGAGGTCTACGTCACCGACGACGGCGCCGAGACCGACCTGGACCTCGGCCATTACGAACGCTTCGTGCGCACCCGGCTGAGCCGGAAGAATTCGGTCACCACCGGCCGCATCTACGAGAACGTGATCCGCAAGGAACGCCGTGGCGATTATCTCGGCGCGACCGTGCAGGTGATTCCGCACATCACCGACGAGATCCGCCGCTGCATCGACGAGGCCACCGAAGGTTTCGATGTGGCGCTGGTGGAGATCGGCGGCACGGTGGGTGACATCGAATCGCTGCCGTTCCTGGAGGCCATCCGCCAGGTGCGTACCGAGCGCGGCCCGGAAAAGGCACTGTTCATGCACCTCACGCTGGTGCCGTACATTGCCGCCGCCGGTGAGCTGAAGACCAAGCCGACCCAGCACTCGGTGAAGGAACTGCGTTCCATCGGCATCCAGCCGGACGTCCTGCTGTGCCGCTCCGAACAGGTGGTGCCCGATTCGGAACGCCGCAAGATCGCCCAGTTCACCAATGTTTCCGAGCGCGCGGTGATCAGTGTGCCGGACGTGGATGTGCTGTACCGCATTCCGATGGGCCTGCACGGCCAAGGCTTGGACGATATCGTGGTGAACCAGTTCAGGCTGGCTGACAAGGTCGGTCCGGCGGATCTGTCCGAGTGGGAGGCGGCGGTGGATGCCACGCTCAATCCGCTGGATGCGGTCACCATCGCGGTGGTCGGCAAGTACGTGGACCACCAGGACGCCTACAAGTCCGTGGGCGAGGCGCTCAAGCATGGCGGCCTGCGCCAGCGCACCCGGGTTACCCTGAAGTGGCTGGAGGCGCAGGACCTGGAGGGCAGCGACATGTCGGCGCTGGCGGACGTGGACGGCATCCTGGTGCCGGGCGGCTTCGGCGACCGTGGCTTCGAAGGCAAGGTACTGACCTCGCAGTACGCACGTGAAAGGAAGGTGCCGTACTTCGGCATCTGCTACGGCATGCAGGCGGCGGTGGTCGATCATGCCCGCCATGTGGCAGGCCTGGAGGGCGCCAACAGCACCGAGAACGACCGCCAGTCGCCGCATCCGGTGATCGGCCTGATCACCGAATGGCGCACGGCCACCGGCGATGTGGAGAAGCGCGACGACAAGAGCGACCTGGGTGGCACCATGCGCCTGGGGCTGCAGGAGCAGCGCCTGAAGCCGGGGACGCTGGCCCATGCGCTGTATGGCAGGGACGTGGTGGCCGAGCGCCATCGCCATCGTTACGAGTTCAACAACCGCTACCGCACGCAGCTGGAGGACGCCGGCCTGGTGATCTCCGGCAAGTCGATGGATGACACCCTGGTGGAAGTGGTGGAACTGCCGCGCGACACGCATCCGTGGTTCCTCGCCTGCCAGGCACATCCGGAGTTCCTGTCCACGCCGCGCGAAGGGCATCCGCTGTTCATCGGTTTCATCCGGGCCGCGCGCGAGCGCCGGGCCGGTGCGCCGCTGCCGGACGCCGCCGGCGCCTGACCTGCCACGGGACGCCCGGCGTCCCGCTCTGGCACACTTCATCTCCCATCGCGTGCCGTCGTTTGACGGCGCCGCGGACAACAAGGAAATGCCATGAAACTGTGTGGATTCGAGGTCGGGCTGGACCAGCCCCTGTTCCTGATCGCCGGCCCCTGCGTGATCGAGTCGATGCAGCTGCAGCTGGACGTGGCCGGTCGCCTGAAGGAAATCACCGGCCGGCTTGGCGTCAACTTCATCTTCAAGTCCAGCTTCGACAAGGCCAACCGTACCTCCGGTACCGCCTTCCGCGGCCCGGGCATGGAAGAAGGCCTGAAGGTCCTGGCTGAGGTGAAGAAGCAGATCGGCGTGCCGGTGCTGACCGACGTGCATGAATACACCCCGATGGACGAGGTGGCCGCGGTGGTGGATGTGCTGCAGACCCCCGCGTTCCTGGTCCGCCAGACCGACTTCATCACCAAGGTATGCGCCGCCGGCAAGCCGGTGAACATCAAGAAGGGCCAGTTCCTTTCGCCGTGGGACATGAAGCCGGTGGTGGAAAAGGCCAGGGCGACCGGCAACGAGCAGATCATGGTCTGCGAACGTGGCGCCAGCTTCGGTTACAACAACCTGGTCAGTGACATGCGCTCGCTGTCGGTGATGCGCGATACCGGATGTCCCGTGGTGTTCGATGCCACCCATTCGGTGCAGCTGCCGGGCGGGCAGGGCACCAGCTCCGGCGGGCAGCGCGAATTCGTCCCGGTGCTGTCCCGCGCGGCGGTGGCGGTGGGCGTGTCGGGCCTGTTCGCCGAAACCCATCCGGATCCATCCAAGGCGTTGTCCGATGGCCCCAATGCGTGGCCGCTGGACCGCATGGAAGAACTGCTGGAAACCCTGATGGAACTGGACGCGGTGACCAAGAAGCACGGCTTCTCGCGCTTCGCCTGAGCGGTGCCGGCGCTGGCATCCACGCAGGTCCGATTCGCGCGGCGAGCGGGCCTGGAGGTGCCGCCGCGGCGCGGATGCGGATCATTTGGCTTCTGGCCGGCGTGCAGGGATAATCACGCGGCATCTGTTTTTCGTCGCATCCCTCATTCCTACAGGTACCCGGCCCGACCATGAGTACGATCCGCAGCATCCATGCCCGTGAAATCCTCGACAGCCGTGGCAATCCCACGCTGGAAGCCGAAGTCACCCTGGAGGACGGTTCGTTCGGTCGCGCCGCGGTGCCTTCGGGCGCCTCGACCGGCACCAAGGAAGCGGTGGAGCTGCGCGACGGCGACAGGACCCGTTACCTGGGCAAGGGCGTGGGCAAGGCCGTCGGCAACGTCAACGGCACCATCGCCGATGCGCTGAAGGGCTTTGATGCCGCCGACCAGGCCGGGCTGGATCGCCGCCTGATCGACCTGGATGGCACCGACAACAAGGGCCGTCTGGGCGCCAACGCGCTGCTGGGCGTTTCCATGGCCGCCGCGCATGCTGCCGCTGCCTCCAGCAAGCAGGCGCTGTGGCAGTACCTGGCCGGCAGGACCGGCGTGACTCCGTCGCTGCCGGTGCCGATGATGAACATCATCAACGGCGGCGCGCACGCGGACAACAACGTGGACTTCCAGGAGTTCATGGTGCTGCCGGTGGGCTTCGGTTCGTTCTCTGAAAGCCTGCGCGCCGGCACCGAGATCTTCCATTCGCTGAAATCGGTGCTGAAGGGCCATGGCCTGAGCACGGCGGTCGGCGATGAGGGCGGTTTCGCGCCGGATTTCCGCAGCAATGTCGAAGCGCTGGACACCATCCTGGAAGCGATCGGCAAGGCCGGCTACACCGCCGGCGAAGATGTGCTGCTGGGCCTGGACGTGGCCTCCAGCGAGTTCTTCGAGAACGGCAAATACAACCTGGTGGGCGAGAACAAGCGCCTGACCTCCGAACAGTTCGTCGATTTCCTGGCCGACTGGACCGCACAGTACCCGATCATCACCATCGAGGACGGCCTGGCCGAGAACGACTGGGCCGGCTGGAAGCTGCTCACCGAGCGTATCGGCAACAAGGTGCAGCTGGTGGGCGATGACCTGTTCGTCACCAATCCGCGCATCTTCCAGGAAGGCATCGATTCGGGCACCGCCAACGCCATCCTGATCAAGGTCAACCAGATCGGCACGCTGAGCGAAACCCTGGAAGCCATCGCCATGGCCGACCGCGCGAAGTATGCGGCGATCGTGTCGCACCGTTCCGGCGAAACCGAAGACACCACCATCGCCGACATCGCCGTGGCCACCACCGCCACCCAGATCAAGACCGGTTCGCTGTGCCGCAGCGACCGCGTGGCCAAGTACAACCAGCTGCTGCGCATCGAGGAGGCCCTCGGTGCCAGCGCGCGTTACGCCGGCCGTGACGCGTTCGTTTCGCTGAAGCGCTGATCCCCATGCGCAACTGGCGGTGGCTGCTGCTGGTGCTGGCCGTGCTGCTGGCGTGGCTGCAGTACCGCTTCTGGTTCGGCCCGGGCAACTCGGGGGAAGTGATGACCCTGGAAGCCCAGGTCGAACACCAGAAGCGCGACAACGACGGCCTGCAGCAGCGCAACGATGCGCTGGCCGCGGAAGTGCAGGACCTGAAGGAAGGACAGGCCGCCATCGAAGAGCGCGCGCGCAGCGAGCTGGGCATGATCAAGCCCGGCGAGAAGTTCTACCGTGTCGTGGAGGATGCGCCGGTAGCGCCGGTGCGTGCGCCTTCCAGCACGCCCGCGGCGATCGATCATGCGGCGGACGTTCCATGAGCACGGCCATCTGGGTGGTGGTTCCCGCCGCAGGCCGAGGCACGCGCTTCGGTGCGCCGCTGCCGAAGCAGTACCTGCTGGCAGGCGGCCGGATGCTGCTGGCGCATACGCTGGATGCCCTGCTGGCGCATCCGGCGATTGCCGGGGCCATGGTGGCGATCAGCCAGGACGATGCCGACTGGCCGGGCTGGAGCGAATGGGCCGGCAAGCCGGTGCTGACCTGCACCGGCGGTGCAACGCGTGCCGCCTCGGTGCTGGCCGGCCTGCAGGCGCTGCCCGCCGCCGTGCGTGCCGATGATTTCGTGCTGGTGCACGACGCCGCGCGCCCGAATCTTTCCACTGCCGACCTGGGGCGGCTGCTGGAAGTCGGCCGTGCCGATCCGGTCGGTGCGATCCTGGCAGCACCGGTGCGCGATACGCTCAAGCGTGCCGGCGACGATGGTGGCATCGACGGCACCGAACCGCGCGAACGCCTGTGGCGCGCGCTGACACCGCAGTTGTTCCGCCGCCACCAGCTGTCCCGCGCGCTGGCCGATGCCGCCGCGGCGGGCATCGAGGTCACCGACGATGCGATGGCCATGGAGCGCCAGGGACAGCGTCCGCTGCTGGTGGAAGGCAGTGAGGACAACTTCAAGGTCACCACGCCTGCCGACCTGGACCGTTTCGAATTCGTACTTTCCCGCCGCGCCGGCTGAATCATGCCGCGCGTGGCCCTGTACCTGCAAAGGCCGTTTCCATGAACACCCTTCCGTTCCCCCCTGTGCGCATCGGCCAGGGTTACGACGTCCATGCCTTCGCTGAAGGCGACCACATCATGCTGGGCGGCATCCGCGTGCCCCACAGCGCCGGCGTGCTGGCCCACAGCGATGGCGATGTGATCCTGCACGCGCTGTGCGATGCGATGCTCGGCGCACTGGCGCTGGGCGACATCGGCCAGCATTTCCCGCCCAGCGACGACCGCTGGAAGGGGGCCGACAGCAGCGATTTCGTGCGTCACTGCGATGCGTTGCTGCGCGCGCGGGGCTGGCGGGTCGGCAACACCGACATCACCGTGATCTGCGAGCGGCCGAAGGTGGGTCCGCACGCGCTGGCCATGCGCGAACGCATCGCCGCGCTGTTGCAGGTGCCGCTGGATGCGGTGAGCGTGAAGGCGACCACCTCGGAGAAGCTGGGCTTCACCGGGCGCGGCGAAGGCATCGCCGCACAGGCCGCGGTACTGCTGGTGGCGGCATGATTCCGCTGCCGCTGGCATTCGGTGCGCCGCTCTGGAACCAGGCGCGCATCCGTTCCACGCCGGAAGATTTCCAGGTGGACGAACTGCCTGCTTTCGAAGCCACCGGCGAAGGCGAGCACCTGCTGCTGGCGATACGCAAGCGCGATGCGAATACCCTGCACGTCGCCAGGCGCCTGGCGCAATGGGCGGGCCTGCCGGAAATGGCGGTCAGCTATGCGGGCATGAAGGATCGCCATGCCGTGACCACACAGCGCTTCAGCGTACACCTGCCCAGGCGTGTCTCGCCGGATGTGGCATTGCTGGACGACGATGAAATGCAGGTGGTGTCCTCCACGTGGCACAACCGCAAGCTGCAGCGCGGTGCGCTGGCCGGCAACCGCTTCCGGCTGGTGCTGCGTGAGGTAGATGCCGATGCACGGGCGGTGGATGAGCGGCTGCGACAGATCGCCGCGCGTGGCCTGCCCAACTGGTTCGGCGAGCAGCGCTTCGGTCGCGATGGTGGCAACGTGCCGGCGGCACTGGCGATGTTCGGTGGCCGCCGCATGCGCAAGGACCAGCGTTCGCTGCTGCTGTCGGCTGCCCGCTCGGCGCTGTTCAACCGGGTGCTGGCCGCGCGCGTGGAGCAGGGCTGCTGGGACCAGCCGCTGGACGGCGAGGTGTGGATGCTGGATGGCAGCCGCAGCGTGTTCGGTCCCGAAGCGTGGAGCGATGCGCTGGCCGAGCGGTTGGCGCGCTTCGACATCCATCCCAGCGGGCCGTTGTGGGGTGCGGGCGAGCTGCGCAGCACCGATGCCGCACTGGCGCTGGAACGGGACGCACTGGCCGACGAGGAATCGATCGCGTTGCGCGCAGGGCTGGAAGACGCCGGCCTGAAGCAGGAACGGCGCGCGCTGCGCCTGCGCCCGGCGCTGATGCAGCACCAGTGGCGGGACACCGCCACGCTGGAACTGTCCTTCGCGCTGCCGCCGGGTTGCTACGCCACCGCCGTGCTCCACGAACTCGGCCCCACCACCTGAAAAAAGGGGACGGAGGTGGTTAATTGCAATTAACCACCTCCGTCCCCCCTTTTTTTCAGGGGCGGGCCAGCAGGACCAGGACGGCGCCGGTGCCGCCCTGGCCGGACGGGGCCGAGTGGAAGGCGAGGATGTCGTTGCGCAGCCGCAGCAGGCGGTCCACCAGGTTCTTCAGTACCGGCGCACCGCCGTCGGATTGCCGCCCCTTGCCGTGGATGATGCGCACGCAGCCGTGGTCATGCGCGTGGGCTTCCAGCAGGAACCGGCGCAGCAGCTGCTCGGCCTGCGCGGCGGTGGCACCGTGCAGGTCCAGTTCGTCCTGCACCGAATACTGGCCCTTCTTCAGCCGCTGGAACATGCGTGGTGGCAGGTTGTCGCGACGGTAACTGAGCGCATCGCCGGCATCCAGCGGCGCGCTGTCGCGCAGCAGCCGGGCGAATTCACTGGCCGCTTCCTGTTCGTCGCGTTCGGCCATCCGCGCACGCGGGCGTGGCCTGGGCGCAGCCGGCGCCGGCCCGCTGACCTTGCGCAGCGGGGTCACTTCACCGATGGCCGAGCGGAACAGTTCGGCAGGATCTTCGTCATGCGGATGCGACATGCGTACAGGTTAACGCATGCCCCGATGCATCGCCCGGCGTCGCCAATGACCCATGGCAGGGTAGGCCCTGCCGCCTGGTTGCGGCACAATAGCGAACGCACCCGCGTGGTCGCCGCTGCTGTCCGGGGGAGCGCCGCCACCACGCTCCTGTCGGCGGATGATGGAAACGAAGTCTTGAACAATCAAGCGGTTGAAACGCAGAT
>JAFAFF010000025.1 GCA_023423605.1 Pseudomonadota bacterium | reverse complement strand
GTGTCATGGGGACGGCAAGCGATGGACCTGCCGACAGTGTGGCGTTGCCGGTCAGCCGATGCTGTCAGGACCACAAGCAAACGGCCATCGTCCAGGCAGCGATTTTCCGGTCGGACCGGCTTACCTGGGGCCGACCCCGGATTTCCCGCGCGCCGCCCCACCGTTGGTCCCGGCATCGTCGTCCTCTCTGCCCGCACGTGGCAGGCTTCGGCGCGATCGATGATGCGTCAGCCTGCGGCTTTGCTACGCTTGTCTCCCCCCTGACGCATCCCGCCGCCATGGCCCGCCCCGATCTGCCTGCCCGAGTCCTGACCCTGCGTGCGGCGCGGATCGCCGCCGCGGGTGCGTCCCCCCAGCGTGCCATCAGCCGCCGCGATGGCGTGCGCCTGGAGGTCGATGGCCGCTGGCTCACCGCCTTCTGCAGCAGCGATTACCTGGGGCTGAGCCAGCAGTTCGGGGTGGTCAACGCACTGCAGGATGCGACCGCGCGCGAAGGCAGCGGCAGCGGTGCGGCCTCCTGCGCGGGCGGACGCCATGTCCTGCACGATGCCCTGGAGCACGAAGTGGCCGACTGGCTCGGCTATCCGCGTGCGGTGTTGTTCGCCAGCCCTTACCTGGCCAACCTGGCCGTGCAGCAGGCGCTGCTGTGCGAGGAAGGCGACGTCTGCGTGCAGGACCAGCTCAACCACGCCAGTCTGCTCGATGCCACGGCACTGGCCGGCGCACACCTGCGCCGTTATCCACATCGCGACAGCGAGGGAGCGATGCGCCAGCTCAGGCACGCACCGGAGGGCGCGGCGATGCTGGCCACTGATGCGGTATTCGGCCAGAGCGGCGATGTTGCGCCCTTGCGTTCGTTGTCGCTGGTCGCGCGCATGCAGGAGGCGGTGCTGTACGTGGACGATGCCCATGGCATCGGCATGGCCGGCGGACAGGGACGCGGCAGCGTCGCCGCGGCGGGCCTGGGCCTGGCCGAAGTGCCATTGCAGAACATCCCGCTGGACACCGCGCTCGGCGGCGCCGGTGCGGTGGTGGTGGGCGAGGCGGCGCTGATCGACCACCTGGCCGATACCGCGCGTCTTTACCGGCATGCGACGGCCCTGCCGCCAGCACTGGCCGCAGCGTCGCTGGAGGCCCTGCGCCTGGCACGGCGCGATGACTGGCGCCGTGAAAAGCTGGCCGAACGGGTGGCTCTTTTCCGGGGGGCTGCGCGTCGCCATGGACTGGAACTGACGGCTTCGGAAACCGCGATCCAGCCGATTCCCTGTGCCAGCGAGCAGGCAGCACGGGCACTTTCGCACGCATTGGAACAGGCCGGCTGGTGGGTGCAGGCCACCTGTATGCCGGGCCCGAACGGCGATCAGGCCGCGCTGCGTATCAGCCTGACCGCCCTGCATGCGCCGGAGCAGGTGCAGGGGCTGGTGGAAGCCCTGGCGCTGGCACGCGATGCTGCATCTACGCCGCCACCGTTGCCGGCAGCGGCGGTCTGAGCGGAGCAGGACCGTGCATATCGAGGTTTCCGGCAGCGGCCCGGCACTGGTGCTGATCCATGGCTGGGCCCTGCAGGGGGCGGTCTTCGCGCCGCTGGTGGCGCGGTTGTCGGCTCATTTCACTCTGCATGTGGTGGATCTTCCCGGCCATGGACGCAGCCGCGATGACGCCACGCTGTTGCAGTTGCCCGACGTGGTGGAAGCCATCGCATCGGCGACGCCGCCGGCGGTGTGGTGCGGCTGGTCGCTGGGCGGCCTGTTCGCGCTGCATGCGGCGGCTATCCGGCCACAGGTGCGCGGGCTGGCGATGATGGCGTCTTCGCCACGTTTCGTGCGCGCCACTGACTGGCCGCATGGCATGCCGGCCAGCGCGTTCGAACAGTTCGCACGCGATCTGGCCACCGATTTCGCCGGCACCGTGGATCGCTTCCTGGCCCTGGACCTGATGCATGCCGGTCCAGCGCACGACGCGCTGCGGCAGCCTGCATCGGGTGCTCGGCAACCGCTGGTGGAACAGCTGCATCAGGGCGCGCCGCATCCGCGCGTGCCCGGCGAAGGCTGCCGGTTGCTGGAAACCACCGATCTGCGCGATCTCCTGCCCGGCCTGCCGGTGCCAAGCCTGTGGCTGGCCGGCAGGCGTGATCGGCTGGCGGCGCCCGGAGCCCTGCAGGCAGCAGCCGAACTGGCCCCACGTGCACAGGCGGTGACCCTGCAGCACGCAGGCCACGCGCCCTTCCTGGGCCAGGCCGATGAGGTGGCCGCGCGCCTGCAACGCTTTGTTGCCGGCCTGCCATGAGCGGATCGGCGAGAATGTGCTCCCTGCCGACGGAGGTGGACTGAACATGGATCTTGGAATCGCCGGACGCTGGGCGCTGGTCTGCGGGGCCAGCAAGGGCCTGGGCCTGGGCTGCGCGCGTGCACTGGCCGCCGAAGGCGCCAACGTGGTGATCGTGGCGCGCGGCGAAACCGCCCTGCACCAGGCGGCAACGGAACTGCGCCAGCTGGCGGGGGCCGCCGAGGTGCGTGCCATCGCCGCCGACGTCACCACGGACGCCGGGCGCGCCGCCGCACTTGCCGCCTGTCCGCAGGTGGATATCCTGGTCACCAATGCAGGCGGCCCGCCGGCCGGCGATTTCCGCCAGTTCGAACGCGATGACTGGATAGCCGCGCTGGATGCCAACATGCTGGCGCCGATCGCGCTGATCCGTGCCACCGTGGACGCCATGATCGAACGCCGGTTCGGGCGCATCGTCAACATCACCTCGTCGGCGGTGAAGGCACCGATCGACATTCTGGCGCTGTCCAATGGTGCGCGTTCGGGACTGACCGGCTTCGTCGCCGGGCTGTCGCGACGCACCGTGCAGGCCAACGTCACCATCAACAACCTGCTGCCGGGCCAGTTCGAGACCGACCGGCTGCGCGGCACGCTGGCCTTCGCGGCCGGCCAGCGCGGCATCGATGTCGATGCGGTGGCGCTGGAAAAGCGCCAGCGCATTCCCGCCGGCCGTTTCGGCCAGCCCGATGAGTTCGGCGCCGCCTGTGCCTTCCTGTGCAGTGCGCAGGCCGGCTATCTGACCGGGCAGAACCTGCTGATCGATGGCGGTGCCTACCCGGGCACGTTCTGACGCCGCGCAGCGGCTGCACCGAGACCTTCATGAATCGCCTCTTCGACCCCCGCCATGTCCGCCGCGCATTCGCGCGTGCCGCCACCACCTACGACAGCGCCGCCGCGTTGCCTGCCGAGGTGCGCCGACGGCTGATGGAATCGCTGGATTACCTGGAAACGCGTGCACCGGAGGTGGTGCTGGATGTCGGTGCGGGCACCGGTCACGCCAGTGCGCTGATGAAGAAGCGCTGGCCGAAGGCGCAGGTGATCGCGCTGGATCTTGCGCTGCCCATGCTGCAGCAGGCCAGGCGCCAGGCCGGCTGGTGGAAGCCCTTCCAGCGCGTGTGTGCCGATGCCAGCGCGCTGCCGCTGGCCGACAACAGCGTGGATGTCATCTTCAGCAACCTCTGCCTGCAGTGGGTGGACGATCTACCAGCGGTATTCGCCGGTTTCCGGCGCGTGCTCAAGCCGGGCGGACTGCTGGTGTGTTCCACCTTCGGGCCGGAAACGCTGGCCGAACTGGACGAAGCCTTCCGTGCCG
>JAFAFF010000067.1 GCA_023423605.1 Pseudomonadota bacterium | reverse complement strand
TACAGGCATTGGCGCATTTGTGCGAAGCTACGTCGATTCATAGGGGAGGCCGTGCCGGTTGAAGGTGCGCGGCCATTGTCGTCAAGCCGATACCGTGCTTGCAACGGGCAGCGGCGGTTCGTTTGGGGAAAAACGCGATGGATATCGGCTACTTCCTGAAGCTGATGACCGAAAAGAACGCTTCGGACATGTTTTTGACCACCGGTGCGCCGGTGCACATCAAGATCGAGGGCAAGCTTTACCCGCTGGGCAATACCGGCCTGCCGCCGGGCATGGTCAAGAAGATCGCCTACTCGCTGATGGACGAAGGCCAGGTGCCGCAGTTCGAGCGCGACCTGGAGCTGAACATGGCGATCGCGCTGGCCGATACCGGGCGCTTCCGCGTGAACGTGTTCAAGCAGCGGGGCGAGGTCGGCATGGTCATCCGCGCCATCCGCAGCCGGATCCCGAGCATCGAAGAGCTGAACCTGCCGCAGGTGCTGAAGGACGTCATCATGACTCCGCGCGGGCTGGTGCTGGTGGTGGGGTCCACCGGGTCAGGCAAGTCCACCTCGCTGGCGTCGATGATCGACCATCGCAACAGCACCACGACCGGGCACATCCTCACCATCGAGGATCCGATCGAGTACCTGCACAAGCACAAGATGTCGATCGTCAACCAGCGCGAGGTCGGGCTGGATACGCATGCGTTCCATAACGCGTTGAAGAACGCCATGCGTGAAGCCCCGGACGTGATCCTGATCGGCGAGATCCTGGACGCGGAAACCATGGAGGCCGCCATCGCCTTCGCCGAAACCGGCCATCTGTGCCTGGCGACCCTGCATTCGAACAATGCCGACCAGACCATCGAACGCATCCTGAATTTCTTCCCGGAAAGCGCGCACCGCAACGTGCTGATGAACCTGTCGCTGAACCTGCGTGCGGTGGTCAGCCAACGCCTGGTGAAGGGCATGGACGGGCGCCGCCTGCCGGCCACCGAAGTGCTGATCAACACGCCGATGATCCGCGACCTGCTGCGCCGCGGCCAGGTGCACGAGATCAAGGCCGCCATGGAGGCTTCCCTGGAAGAAGGCATGGAGAGTTTTGACCAGTGCCTGTTCCGGATGGCCAAGGACGGCACCATCGATGTCGAGGAAGCACTGCGCGCGGCGGACTCACGCGATGGCCTGGCGCTCAAGTTCCGCCTGTCCGAAGGCAGCAGTGGCGAACACGATCCCTACGCGGATTTTTCCGGCAGCGCGCCGGGCATCAGCCACGGTTTCTGAAGCCCACAGCGACGGCGCGCACGGTCCATCGCGCATGCATCAAGCGCCGGCAGAGAATGAACGCTTCAGGTGACCACCGGGGCGTCTCATGGGATGAGACGCTGCCCGGCTAGGTTTTCCTGATGGAAACCATCCGCAAGCTGGCCGTCCTTGCCGACGCTGCCAAATACGATGCCTCCTGCGCCTCCAGCGGCGCAGGCAGACGAGATTCGCGCGCATCCGGTGGCGTCGGCAGCACCGAAGGCAGCGGCATCTGCCACAGCTATACGCCGGATGGGCGCTGCGTTTCCCTGCTGAAGATCCTGCTGACCAATTTCTGCATCTACGACTGCGCCTACTGCATCAACCGGGTGTCCAGCAACGTGCAGCGCGCGCGGTTCAGCGTCGCCGAGGTCGTCGCGCTGACCCTGGATTTCTACAAGCGCAACTACATCGAAGGGCTGTTTCTATCCAGTGGCATCATCCGCAATGCGGACTACACCATGGAGCAGATGGTGGAAGTGGCCCGGCAGCTGCGCGAGGAGCATCGCTTCGGCGGTTACATCCATCTCAAGACCATCCCGGAAGCGTCCCCGGAACTGCTCGCCGCCGCCGGGCGCCATGCCGACCGGCTGTCCATCAATGTGGAGCTGCCCACCGAAGACGGGCTGGCAACGTTCGCGCCGGAAAAGACCGTGGGCTCCATCCGTGGCGCGATGGGGGAACTGCGCTGGCGCATCGATGAATCCAGGGAAGCCCGGGCGATGCCGTTGGCCGCACCGATATCGCGGGCCGCGAATTCGCGGGTCGCCCGCGCCCGCGCACCGCGCTTCGCTCCGGCAGGACAGAGTACGCAGATGATCGTCGGTGCCGATGGCGCCAGCGACCAGCAGATCCTGACCACCGCCGATGCGCTGTATGGCAGTTACCGGATGCGCCGCGTGTACTTCTCCGCTTTCAGCCCCATACCGGATGCCAGCCGGCAGCTGCCCCTGCAGCCGCCACCGCTGCAGCGCGAGCACCGGCTGTACCAGGCCGACTGGTTGCTGCGCTTCTATGGCTACCAGGTGCAGGAGATCGCAGCCACCACCGAGGGCGGCATGCTGGACCTGGATATCGACCCGAAGATGGCCTGGGCGATCCGCAACCCGGAACGTTTCCCGGTGGACCTCAACCGTGCGCCGAAGGAAATGCTGCTGCGCGTGCCGGGGCTCGGCGTGCGCAACGTCAAGCGCGTGCTCATGGCACGTCGGCATGCCCGCCTCCGGGTGGCCGATGTCGCTCGCCTGAAGGCCCCGATGAGCAAGCTGCTGCCGTTCGTGCAACTGGCGGATCATCACCCGCGCCGGCAGCTGGACGACCCGGCAACGCTGCGCGCGCGCCTGGCCCCGCCCCCCCGCCAGGGCTCGCTGTTCGCCGACGCGCCGGCTGCATGACTGCCCGCTGGTCGCTGCGGGTGGACCCGCCGTGGTCGCTGGATGCGTGGCGCGATGCCGCGCGCACCGCGTTGCGCCATGGCGTCCCCCCGGATCAGCTCGACTGGCTACAGGGCAGCGATGCTTCGCTGCTGGATGCGCCTTCGTTGCCGGCCGATGAAAACGCCGGGGCGCCGCCGGCAGGCAGGGTGCTGTCGGTATCACGCGCCTTCATGGAGCTTGCCGCAGCCTGCCTGTGCCACCGCGATCCACAGCGCATGGCGCTGCTGTACCGGCTGCTGTGGCGCATGGCCCAGGGCGAACGCGGCCTGCTGTCCCATGTCACCGATCCGGATGTGCTGCGCGCGATGGCGCTGGCCCAGGCCGTTCGCCGCGACAGCCACAAGATGAAGGCCTTCGTGCGTTTCCGCGAAGTACCGGGTGAGGCGGATGCGTTCATCGCCTGGTTCGAGCCGGACCAGCAGATCGTCGACCGCGTGGCACCGTTCTTCGCACGACGGTTCACCGGCATGCGCTGGGCCATCCTCACGCCGTACCGGAGCGCGCGCTGGGACGGCCGGGAACTGTCCTTCGGCGACGGCGCCACCCGCCAGGATGCGCCGCCCGAAGACGCGCGCGAGGATCTGTGGCGCATGTACTACGAAAGCATCTTCAATCCTGCCCGTCTCAACACGCGCATGATGCAGCAGGAGATGCCGACCCGTTACTGGAAGCACCTGCCGGAGGCAGCGCTGCTGCCGCGCCTGGTGCGAGATGCCGGCATGCGCGTCCAGCAGATGCACGATCGCCCTGCCCAGCCGCCACAGCGGCGCATCCCCACGGCGGCGGCCGGTCTGCCGGTCCCGGCGGCGGGCGCACCGGCCTCGCTGCAGACGCTGGCACGGGAAGCCGCTGGCTGCCGACGCTGCCCCCTGTGGGAGCCGGCGACACGCACCGTGTTCGGTGAAGGGCCTGCCGACGCCCGCCTGATGATCGTTGGCGAGCAGCCCGGCGACCAGGAAGACCTGCGCGGGCGTCCCTTCGTCGGCCCTGCGGGCCAGTTGCTGGAGCGGGCGCTGGGTGAACTGGGCATCGACCGCGCATCGCTCTACATGACCAATGCGGTCAAGCATTTCCGCTACAAGCTTCGTGGCAAGCGACGCGTGCACAGCCGCCCGGATGCCAGCCATGTGCGTGCCTGTCGGCCATGGCTGATGGAGGAGATCGCCCAACTGCGGCCGAAGGTGATCCTGTGCCTGGGTGCAACGGCAGCCGCATCGGTGTTTGGGCGCGCCTTCAGCCTGTCCCGCGACCGCGGCACCTGGCTTTCGCTGGAAGACGGCACCCGTGGTTTTGCCACAGTGCATCCTTCCTGGGTGCTCCGCCAGGGCGACGGCCCGGAGGGCGAAGCGGCCTACCGCCTGTTCACCGACGACCTGAGGCGCTGGTCGGAAGGCTGAAGGCGAAGGGCGGCTGCAGGCTGCTCAGGAGGCGTCGCCCTGGCGTTCCGGGCGCGCGGCGTCGAAGGCCGGCAGTTGCATGCACGCCGCCTCGATCCGTTGCAGCACCGGCCAGGCATCCAATGCCAGCCCGAAGCGACGTGCGTTGTAGAGCTGCGGTACCAGACAGGCGTCGGCCAGGCCGGGCACATCGCCATGGCAGAAGCGGCCGGTATCGCTGCCTGCGGCAAGCATCGCTTCCATCGCCGACAGCCCCTCGGCCATCCAATGCAGGGTCCACCCCAGCCGCGCCTCTGCATCAGCGTGCAGCTCCCGCTCCAGGTACTGCATCACCCGCAGGTTGTTGATCGGATGGATATCGCACGCCACCAGCTGCGACAGCGCACGCACGCGTGCCCGGCCAGCCGCATCGGCCGGCAGCAGCGGCATCGCTGCGCACACCTCGTCCAGGTATTCCAGGATTGCCAGCGACTGGGTCAGCACCCGGCCATCGTGCACCAGGGTGGGTACCAGCTGCTGCGGATTGAGCGCGCGGTAGACGTCGGCGTGCTGCTCGCCACCGTCGCGCACCAGGTGCACCGGGCGGGCCTGCCACGGCAGGCCTTTCAGGTTCAGGCCGATACGCACGCGGTAGGCGGCGCTGGAACGCCAGTAGGTATGCAGCACGATGCCGTCCGCCGCGCCCGCCTCCCGGCTCACGGCTGCGTTGCCTGCTCGATGCGCTGTTCGATCGCGCCGAAGATGCTGTTTCCTTCCGCATCCAGCATCTCGATCCGTACCACGTCGCCGAATGACAGGAACGGAGTACTCGGCTTGCCATCACGCAGGGTTTCCACGGTGCGCTGTTCGGCAAAGCACGACGCGCCCTTGCTGGTGTCCTGGTTGGCGATGGTGCCCGAACCGACGATCGTACCGGCGCCGAGCGGGCGCGTCTTCGCCGCATGCGCCACCAGCTGCGCGAAGTTGAACTGCATGTCCACGCCGGCTTCCGGCGCACCGAACCACTCGCCGTTGATGTGGGTCAGCAACGGCAGGTGCACCTTGCTGTCCTGCCACGCCGCGCCCAGTTCGTCCGAAGTGACGAACACCGGCGACAGTGCCGAACGCGGCTTGGACTGCAGGAACCCGAAACCCTTGGCCAGTTCGCCGGGAATCAGGTTGCGCAGCGAAACATCGTTGACCAGACCCACCAGCTGTATGTGCGAGGCGGCCGCTTCGGCGCCCACCGCCATCGGCACGTCGTCGGTGATGACCACCAGTTCGGCTTCCAGGTCGATGCCGTAGTCCTCGCTGACCACCTTCACCGCATCGCGCGGGCCATGGAAGCCGGCACTGGTCGCCTGGTACATCAGCGGATCGGTATAGAAACTCTCCGGCACCTCGGCGCCCCGGGCACGGCGGACGCGTTCCACATGCGGCAGGTAGGCGCTGCCGTCCACGAACTCATAGGCCCGCGGCAGCGGGGCGGCCAGCGCCTGCAGGTCGATATCGAACACGCCGTCGGCGTCGCCGCCATTCAACGATTCGTAAAGCGCGTTCAGGCGCGGCGCCAGCTGGCTCCAGTCTTCCAGCGCCTGCTGCAGGGTGGAAGCGATGCCGGTGGCACGCACGCCATGCTGCAGATCACGCGAGACCACGATCAGCGTGCCGTCGCGACCGCCTTCCTTCAAAGAACCAAGCTTCATGGGTGGGTTTCCGGACAGAGGGGAAAACAGGTTTCAAGTGTAATCAACCGCGCGCGCCGGCTGAAAGCTGCGCCGCCGCATCGGCCCGGCTGCAGGTCCGCTTCCAGACCACCGACCGCCGAGGGGTCACCCGTACGCCCCAACCTGAACAGGGCATTTTGCAGCCGATCTCAAACTTCAGTTAGACTACGCCGGTCTGCAGCGGCCGTCCGTTTCCCTCCGGGATCGCCGGCGAGCCCGGTCACCCGACCCCTCGCCCGCCCCCACTCCGGCGCCGTTCGTCACGCATTCCAGCCTGCGCTTGGCGCCGGTTGCACCCAATTCTCGCAGCGCGGTTCACGGGAACGCTCCGAGTCAGCCGATCTCAACGATCTGCCCCCGTCTGGTCATTCGGCCAGGCGTTCTCTGTTTTTGGAGCTTTCCTCGATGTCCTTTGAATCCCTGGGCCTTGCGCCCTTCCTGCTGCGTGCGCTTTCCGAGCAGGGCTACGAAACCCCCACCCCCATCCAGCAGCAGGCCATCCCGCTTGCGCTGGCAGGGCGCGACCTGCTGGCCGGCGCGCAGACCGGCACCGGCAAGACCGCCGCCTTCGGCCTGCCGCTGCTGCAGCACCTGGGCACCCGTTCGCAGGAAGTGTCCACAGGCGGCCCGCGCAAGCCACGCGCGCTGATCCTGGCCCCTACCCGCGAACTGGCCACCCAGGTCCATGACAGCCTGCGCGGCTACAGCAAGTACCTGCGCATTCCCAGCGCCTGCATCTACGGCGGCGTGGGCATGGGCAACCAGCTGGACATCCTGCGCCGTGGCGTCGACCTGCTGGTCGCCTGCCCGGGCCGCCTGATCGACCATCTGGAACGCCGCAGCATCGACCTGTCCGGCATTGAAGTGCTGGTGCTGGACGAAGCCGACCGCATGCTGGACATGGGCTTCCTGCCGTCCATCAAGCGCATCCTGGCGAAGCTGCCGAAGCAGAACCGGCAGACGCTGTTGTTCTCGGCCACCTTCGAGGACAACGTCCGCCAGCTGGCGCTGGAGTTCATGCGCAACCCGGAGCAGATCCAGGTCACGCCGAAGAACACCGTCGCCGAGCTGATCACCCACCGCGTGCACCCGGTCGATGGCGGCCGCAAGCGCGACCTGCTGCTGCACCTGCTGGCGCAGGACAGCCGCCAGCAGACGCTGGTGTTCGCCCGCACCAAGCATGGCAGCGACAAGCTGGCCGCGTTCCTGGACAAGTCCGGCATCAAGACCGCCGCCATCCATGGCAACAAGAGCCAGGGCCAGCGCCTGCGTGCACTGGCGGATTTCAAGGCCGGCCGGGTGACCGTGCTGGTGGCCACCGACATTGCCGCGCGCGGCATCGACATCAACGAACTGCCGAAGGTCATCAACTACGACCTGCCGATGGTGGCCGAGGATTACGTGCACCGCATCGGCCGCACCGGCCGCAACGGTGCCACCGGCGAAGCCATCTCGCTGGTAGCGCAGGATGAGGTGAAGCTGCTGCGCCAGATCGTGCGCCTGCTGGGCCGCGACATGGACATCCGCGATGTGCCGGGCTTCGAGCTGCAGGTGCCGATCCGCTGGGGCAACAGCGCCCCGGGCAAGGCCGAACAGGACAGCGGCGAGCGTGGCGTGCGCAAGCACCAGCGTCGTCCGCACGGCGATGCCCCGCGCCACGCACATGCCGGTCCGAAGAAGTCCGCTGGCGGCCGTCGCGACGGCGGCAATGCCAACCAGGCGCGCGCCGGCCAGGGCCAGCGACGCGGCGGCGGCGGCGGTCGGGGGCGCGGCCCGGGCGGCAACGGCGGTGGCGGGCACCGCGCCGGCTGATCTGCACCGGTGCTGAAAGGACTGGAGGGACGGAGCTGACACTCCGTCCCTTTTTTCATCGCGCCATCGACTCAGAAGCTGTAGGCCACCGTCACCCGCGCGTTGCGGCCCGGCTCGCTGTAACGCCCGATCCCCTGGTCGTTGACGTAACCGTACAGCGTGTTGGTGCCTTCGTTGAGCACCCGCACGCGCTGCCACAGGTAATACTCGCGGTCGGTGAGGTTGTAGATGCCCGCGGTCAGGCGCAGCTGCGCGGTGATGTTCCACGTCCCCGTCAGGTCCAGCACGGTATATCCGTCGGCCTTGTCCACCCAGTCCAGCGTTTCCCGCGTACCGTTGGCCGCAGTGGTGTAGGCATCATCGGCGTTCTTGCCCCAGGCGTGGGTCAGGCTGGCGGTGACATCCCATGTCGGTGACGGCGCATAGCGCAGCCCCAGCACCGCGCTTGCCGGCACGATGCTTTCCAGTGGATCGCCATTGCGCTTCTCGCCTTCGCTGTACGCCGCCGCGATGCGCGATGACCAGGCGTCACTGATCTGCCAGCGCCCTTCAAGTTCGGCACCCTTCACCGTGACCTTGCCGGCGTTGACCGGCATCGAGGAGTTGTACGTGTACTGCACGGCTGCGGTGGGCGTGGTGCGGTAGCCGTTCGCGTAGGGCTCGCGCGTGGTGACGGTTTCGATGAAGTTGCTGTAGCGGTCGCGGAAGAACGAGAAGCCCAGCTGTGCGCGATCGGTCGTCCAGCGATAACCCAGTTCCATGTTCAGGCTCTTCTCGGCTTCCAGGTCCGGATTGGACGAGGAGGTGTCGAACTGCACCGGTGCGCCGGTGACCGCATCGAATGCACTGGTGGAACCGGTCGGCGAATAGAGATCGGCCACGCTGGGTGCGCGGAAGCCCCGGCCGACCTGCGCCCACAGCGCAGGGTCGGGCAGGAAGCGGAATTCGGCACCGACCTGCCAGCTTGGCGCGGAAAAACGCACGTCGCGCACGCTGCCGGTGGGATCGACGAACGTCTCATCCACCATCGGCGAGTAGTCGTAACGATCGTACCGTGCGCCAGCGCTGAGCAGCAGGCGCTCGTCCAGCAGCGAAAGGCTGTCGCGCAGGTAGAGGTTCCATGCCCGCACGTCGGTTTTCGGCACCTGGCGCGGGTCCTGGTCCACGGTGGCGATATCGCCGGCCGCGTTCCAGCGCGTATCCACCGCGGTGAAATCCACATCGCGCTGCTGCCAGGCCAGGCCATACACCACGTCATGGCGCGTACCGCCGGCATCGAGCACCTTGCTGAAATCCAGCGCGGCGCGGTCCACGGTCTGTTCGGTGGCGCGGTCCTCGGCACGCAGGCAGGGCACCGCGCCGCCGGGGCAGCCGCTGCCGGCGACGATGGTGGTCAGCCCACGGCTGTCGGTCACCTGGCGGTCCAGCTGTGCGTCCAGGGTGTCGAACAGCGCATTCCGCGGACGGTACTGCCAGCGGATGCCGTAACGATCGCGGTCATTGCGGTCGTTGCCACGGCGCTCCAGGTAACCCGGGGAATACACCCGCGACAGGTTGTCCACCTCGTTGCGCGCGCGGCCACGCTCCAGCATGAAACCCAGCGTGTTGCGCTCATCCAGCTGCAGGTCCAGCTTGGCCAGCAGGTTGTCGCGCGTGCTGTCCACCGGATCCGGCGTGCGCCGGCCAACGCCGATGCGGTCCTCGGTGGTGTCGTACCAGCTTTCGGATTCGTGGCCCTCGCGGCGGGTATAGACCAGCATCGATTCCACGATGCCGGTGCGGTTGGCGAAGGTCAGCGTGCCCATGGTCGCGTCATTCGCGCCGCTGTAGCCGAACTTCATCCCGACATGGGTGTCGTTGCCGGCCGCCTTCAGGTAATCGGCCGGATCCTTGGTGGTGAACACCACCGCTCCTCCCAGCGCGCCGCTGCCGGCGGTGATGGAATCGGCGCCCTTGATCACCTGCAGGCTCTTGAGCGTATCGATATCCACGTCACCGCGGCCGCTGCGGAAGAACTCGTAGGAACGCGCGGTCTCCACCGATTCGCCCAGGCTCAGGCCATCGACGGTGATCGCAACGCGATCACTTTCCAGTCCACGGATGTTGAAGCCGTTGTCGCCGAAGCGGCCCATGTCGACGATGCTGATTCCCGGGATGTAACGGATGGCCTCTTCCATGGTGTTGGCCATCTCCGCATCCAGGTCGGCGGCGCTGAGCACGGTGACATTCTGGTTGCGGGATTTCGATTTCTTCGCGCGCTCGGC
>JAFAFF010000058.1 GCA_023423605.1 Pseudomonadota bacterium | reverse complement strand
CCGCGCGTAACGCTGGTCCCTGCCCCGCGGCCGCGATCACACGAGCCAGATAGAGCGGGGCTCTGCCCCGCTGAAGCGATGACACAAGCCGACCAGGCCCTGCGTCAAGAACCCTGCACCAGCGTCGACAGGATCGGAATGGCAGCGCGCGGACGCCTGCCCAATTCTTCCAGCAACCGCTGCGCCGCCTGCCGATACGCCTGTGCCGCGGCCGAATCCGGCTGCGCGGCGGTGATCGGCGTGCCTGCGTCGCCCTGTTCGCGGATCTCGATCTGCAACGGCAGCGAGCCCAGCAGCGGCACGTCGTAGCGTTCGGCCATCCTTTCGCCGCCCCCCTGTCCGAACAGGTGCTCGACATGGCCACAATTGCTGCAGGTGTGCACGGCCATGTTCTCCACGATGCCCAGTACCGGCACCTCCACCTTCTCGAACATCTTCAGCGCCTTCCTGGCATCCAGCGTGGCGATGTCCTGCGGCGTGGTGACGATCACCGCCCCGGCCAGCGGAATCTTCTGGGTAAGGGTCAGCTGGATGTCGCCGGTGCCTGGCGGCAGGTCGATCAGCAGCACGTCCAGGTCGCCCCACAAGGTGTCGTTGAACAGCTGGGTCATCGCCGAAGTGGCCATCGGGCCACGCCAGATCATCGGTGTCTCGTCTTCTATCAGGTAGCCGATCGACATGGTGTCCACGCCGAATGCACGCGGCGGTTCGATGCTCTTGTTGTCCGGGCTTTCCGGACGGCCGGAAAGGCCCAGCATCGCCGGCACCGAGGGCCCGTAGATGTCGGCGTCAAGCACGCCTACGCGGGCGCCCAACTGCTGCAACGCCACCGCCAGGTTCACCGAAGTGGTGCTCTTGCCGACGCCCCCCTTGCCGGACCCGACCGCGACCACATTGCGTATCCGCGCATGCGGCGACAGCCCCTTCTGGACCTGGCTGGCATGTGGGCGGCGTTGCGGGTTGTTCACGGTGATGCTCCGGAAAACGGTGTGGGGTTGAGGGGATCATCATACAAGGCGGCTCTGGATCGATCGGAAGGCTCGCGTCGCAATGGGCACGCTGCCATGCAGCACGGGAGGCCTTTCACCTGAAGTGGACACCTCTCACGGCACGCCATCGCAGCCTTCCAAGCTCCTGATTGCAAATAATATTTGATAAAAAATGGACAAAAACGTCTCACTTATTGGAAATATTTCGTTCGCAAATCGTTAATGTCGTGTTAGGTTCGGTTTGGACACCACGTTGTCTGAACCCAAACAAAACACCAAAGCCCTCTGACCGGGGCCGCTCCAGGGGATCCACACGATGATCACTAACCGCACCGCACCCGCCCGCAATCTGCTGACGCATGCCCTGCTGGCAGGACTGTTGACCACCAGCACCACCGCTGCCTTTGCCCAGCAGGCAAACACCGATCCGACAACCCTGGACAAGGTGAGCGTGACCGGCTCGCGCATCGCGCGCACCGGCTTCGTGACCCCCTCGCCGGTCACCGCCATCACCGCCGAAGAAATCCGCGCCACCGGCGCGACCAATATCGGCGACCTGATGACCCGCCTGCCGGCGCTGACTCCCAGCTACACGCTGGGCAACTCCACGCGTTTCATCGGCACCGCCGGCGTCGGTCTGATGGACCTGCGGGGCATGGGTACCTCGCGCACCCTGGTTCTGGTCAACGGCCGCCGCCACGTCGGCGCCACTTCCGGCTCCACCTCGGTGGACGTCAACACCATCCCGGTGGAATGGATCGAGCGCGTGGAGGTGATCACCGGCGGCGCGTCAGCGGTCTACGGCGCCGATGCGGTGGCCGGCGTGGTCAACTTCATCATGAAGAAGTCGTTCGACGGCGCAGAACTGCGCGGCCAGACCGGCATGGCCGACGAAGGTGGATTCAGCCGTTCCTTCGTAAGCTTCTCGACCGGCACCGACTTCGCCGACGGGCGCGGCAACGCGGCCATCGCGCTGGAGTACAGCAAGCAGGATCGCTTCATCCGCACCGACCGTGCCATCGGCACCGAATATCTGGTATCCGTTCCGAATCCTGCCTACGACCCGACCAAGCCGCCAAGCGAGAGCAACCCGCAGACAGTGCTGAGCGGCCCGGGTGGCAACCATTCGATCTCCTACGGTGGCACGTTCACGCTGGGCAGCTTCGACTTCCGCAATCCGGCGACCTGGGGCAACCGCTACCAGTTCAATCCGGACGGATCGTTCCGCAAGCAGCGTTACGACGGCATCATGGTCAGCAACACCTCGTGCACGAACTGCGACTTCGCCGATCTCAACGCGGTCGCCGACCTGCAACCCGGGTTTGACCGCAAGAGTGTCAACACCGTGGTCAACTTCGATCTGAACGACGATCATCGTCTGTATTTCGAAGGCAAGTACACCGAAACCGAATCCGACTTCCTGGGCCAGCCTTCCTTCGACACCACGATCCGTGTCCAGCGCGACAACGCCTATGTCAGCCCCGAACTGCGTGCGCTGATGGACGCCAACGGCGCCACCTCGTTGACCCTGAACCGCTTCAACGTCGATGCGGGCCAGCGCGGCGAGCACGTGGAGCGCAATACCCAGCGCATCGTGTTCGGCATTGAGGGCAACCTCAGCGAAAACTGGACCTATGATGCCTACGGCAACTGGGGCCAGAGCGAAGTCAAGCGCTGGAACCTCAACAACCGTATCAACGAGCGTTGGCAGGCGGGCCTGGATGCGGTCATTGATCCTGCCACCGGCAACGTGGCCTGCCGCACCACGCTGAACCCTAACGCCGTGAACCCGCACACCGGCCGCGTCTATTCCGAATTCGGTCGCCAGGGCTGCGTGCCGTTCAGCGTGCTGGGCAACGGCAACATCAGCCAGGAGGCACAGGACTGGATGAACGTCGATTCATTCAACTTCTCGCGCATCCAGCAGACGGTATTCAGCGCCTCGGTCGCCAATGGTGCGTTGTTCAGCCTGCCGGCCGGCGATGTCGGCATCGCCGGTGGTGTCGAATACCGCGAGGAGAAAAGCCGCGAGATCACCGATCCGCTGGCTGCCCAGGGCCTGACCTTCCTCAACGCCATTCCCAACCGGATGGGCAAGTACGACGTGAAGGAAGCGTTCGTTGAGACCTCCATTCCATTGCTGGCTGACATTCCAGGCATCTATTCGCTGACCATGGATGCTGCCGGTCGCTATTCGGATTACAGCAGCATCGGCGAGGCGACCACCTGGAAGGTGGGCCTGGACTGGACGGTCATCCCGTCACTGCGCGTGCGCGGTACCCTGTCGCAGGCCGTGCGAGCGCCCAGCATCGGCGAACTGTACAACCCGCAGAGCGAGAACTTCGCCACCATCGCAGACCCCTGCAATTACCTGGTGACCAACACCAACCGTCCATCCACCGCGAAGGATCCGGCGCTGCGCGAAGCCAACTGTTCCGCACTTGGCGTGCCGGTAGGCTGGATCGACACCTACAGCGCCAATCGCCCGGGCGTGAGCGGTGGCAATCCGGATCTCAAGCCGGAACGTGCACGCAGCTTCACCTACGGTTTCGTCTGGCAGCCTGATTTCCTGCCAGGCTTCGGCATGTCGGTGGATTACTGGAACATCAACCTGGAAGATGCCATCGGTGCCGTCACCGGGCAGACGAACGCCACCCGCTGCGTGGATTCACCTTCCGGTATCGGCAATGCTTTCTGCGGCGCGATCACCCGCGCCCCGCTGGGCGGCTTTACCGACGCCCAGGGCCGGTTCTTCCCCGAACATTCCATCGTCCGCTGGACGGCGCTCAACGAGAACCTGGCACGTTCCCGCCGTATCGGTGTGGACCTGGAAATGGATTATCGCTGGCGCATGGCCGAAGGTGACGCCGTGGTCCGCTTCGTCGGCACCCGGCTGATCCAGTCACGCGAATGGACCTTCCAGGACTTCCCGGAGGAATACAACGAATACGTGACCTACGTGACCGATCCGCGCTGGCGCGCCGGCCTGCAGACCAAGTATTCACTGGGCCAGTGGCGTGCGTCGTGGGACATGACGTATGTGGACGGCAACCTGCGTGTGACCCCGTCCAGCTACAGCAGCAACCCGGGTTCGGCCAGCCCGATCCGCAATGGTTCATACACGTACCACAACTTCCAGCTGGGCTACACGTTCCCGGGTGACAGGATCGACGTGTACCTCGGCATCGACAACGCCTTCGACAAGGATCCGCCGCGCAACTACTTCGGTTCGGACGTCGGCTCGGCGCTGTACGACAACGTGGGCCGGTACTTCTACATGGGAGCCTCCTACAAGTTCTGATCGCCGCAGGCACGGATGTCGGCGACAACGGGCCCGGCCACCGCCGGGCCCGTTGTCGTTTTGCCGACCCTGCCCATCCGTCCATGCTTGCGCGGCGGCATGACCTTCGACACCCTTGCAGGTCCGGGCGGAGGCGTATCGTCCGCATCAGGGCCCCTGCGGGCCATTCCCAGAGACACCACGCGGCCAGGAGGCCAGAACAAGTGACCCGTACTCCCAAGATCATCCTGCTGACCCTGGCCGTTTCCGCCGTTCTCTCCGGCTGTGGCAAGAACGAAAGCACGGCCGCCGAAGACACCGCCGCGGCCCCGGGCACCACCAGCGAAGAAACCAGCTACACGCTGGACCAGGCGCGACTTCCTGCCTACAACGCCTTCCAGGCCAGCGACCTGGACAGCAACCTGGACGCCTGCAGCGCCTTCGGCGACTACGTCAACGGCAAGTGGCTGGCCGCCAACGAGATTCCGGCCGACCGCACCAGCTGGGGCGCCTTCACCATTCTCGACGAGCGTTCGGTGGCAGTGCAGCACCAGCTCGCAGAGCAGGTGGCGCAGGTCAAGAATCCGAACCACATCGAGAAGGTGGTCGGCGACCTGTGGGCGACCGGCATGGATGAGGCGAAGATCAATGCCCAGGGCATCGAGCCGCTGAAGGCCGATCTGGCCGCCATCGATGGCCTGAACGACAAGGATGCCATCGCAGCCTACCTGCGCGACAGAGCTGCCAAGGGCGAGAACGTGCTGTTCGGCTTCGGTGCCGAAGCCGATTTCAAGAACTCGGCGATGAACATGGCCTACGCCAGCCAGGGCGGCCTGGGCCTGCCGGACAAGACGTTCTATACCGAAGCCGGCAAGGCCGACAAACTGAAGGCCTACCAGGCCCACGTCGCCAAGGTGCTGGAACTGGCCGGCGTGCC
>JAFAFF010000321.1 GCA_023423605.1 Pseudomonadota bacterium | reverse complement strand
GTCGTACTGCTCCCCACCAGACCTGTCAGCGCTGTGACGCGCGCCAGACCGGGCAGGCCGCCATTGTGCAGACTGAATGCGACAAGTCCATCGGTGACGTGTATCGCGCGCGTGAAATGTGATGAGCATCTCAATGAAACCGAGACCATTCCCGCCGAACCGCCCGCCGATGCGTCAGCGATAGCCGCCATGTACGGGGTTGTGGCTGCGCACGGCCATCACCAGGCCGAAGCCGGCCAGCAACGAAACGGCGGACGTGCCGCCATAGCTGATCAACGGCATCGGCACGCCCACCACCGGCAGCAGGCCGGAGATCATCCCGCCATTGACCAGCACGTAGACGAAGAACGCCAGGCCGGTAGCACCGGCAAGCAGCCGCGAATAGGAATCGCGCGACTGGCTGGCAATCCACAGGCAGCGCCCGATCACCACCAGGTACAGCGTCAGCACCACGGCCACGCCTATCCAGCCGAACTCCTCGCTCAGCACTGAAAATGCGAAATCGGTGGTCTGTTCGGGAATGAAGTTCAGGTGCGACTGCGACCCCTGGCCCCAGCCCTTGCCGTCCAGCCCGCCCGAACCGATGGCGATCTTCGACTGGATGATGTTCCAGCCGGCGCCCAGCGCATCCATTTCCGGATCCAGGAACATCATGATGCGGTCCTTCTGGTAGGGCATCAGCAGCCAGAACCAGGCCACCGGCGCCACCGCCGCCACGCCGCCGATGCCCAGGCCCACCCACCACCAGGGCAGGCCGGCCAGCAGCAGCACGAACACGCCGCTGGCGGCGATCAACACGCCGGTACCGAAATCCGGCTGCAGCATCACCAGCCCGGTGGGCACGCCGATGATGGCCAGGCTGACCAGCACGGTGGTGAAGCGCGGCGGCAGCGGCATGCGGTGCAGGTACCACGCCACCATCATCGGCAGGCTCACCTTCAGCAGTTCGGCCGGCTGCAGGTAGAAGAATTTCAGGTCCAGCCATTGCCGGCCATACTTGCCGGTGCCCAGCACGAACACGGCCAGCAGCGGGATCATCGACACCGCATAGATGAGCGGGGTAGCCGAGCGGATGCGCAGGATGGGCACGCGGGAGATCGCCCACAGTGCGGCCAGGCCCACCGCGAAGCGGATGCCCTGTGCCATCACCAGGCCATCGCCGCCGGCACTCTTGAGGGTTGCCAGGCCGATCAGCATCAAGCCGCCCAGCGCGGCGCACAGCATCCAGTCCAGGGTGCTGACCAGGTGCAGCAGCATGTCGCCGGCCCAGCGCAGGAAATCCTTCATCGCACCGGCTCCTCGTTCCGCGTCGCCGCACCAGACCGTAGAGCCGGGCTCTGCCCGGCTGGGCCGGACCGCTCGCGTAGAGCCGGGCTCTGCCCGGCTGGGCCGGACCGCCGGGCTGGGCCGGGAAGCCGGGCAGAGCCCGGCTCTACGGGGGATTCGCCTGGAAGCCGGGCAGAGCCCGGCGCTACGCCAGCGGCGGGGACGCCCACGGCCACCGGCACGTCGCCGGCCGCCAACATCGCGGCATCGCCGCCGGCGCGTGCGCCCGGGTCTTCATTATCGAACGTCGATACGCCCAACGCCGTGGTGCCACGCTCGGCATCCAGCGGCAGCACGCCTTCCGGCATCTTGCCGAGCAGCCAGGCATCGAACACCTTGCGCGCGATCGGTGCGGCCGCCGAACCACCGTAACCGCCACCTTCCACCGCCACGGCGATGGCGATGACCGGGTTGTCGGCCGGTGCGAAACCCACGAACAGCGACCGATGCCGCAGGTGCATCGGCAGGCTGCGCGGGTCCACTGCGGCGGTGCCCTTGCGGCTGACCACCTGCGCGGTGCCGGTCTTGCCGGCCATGACATACGGGGCGCCGGCCGCCATGCGCGCGCCGCTGCCGCCGGGCTGCATCGTCGCCATCATGCCTTCGCGCACCGCCTGCACGTGCGCGGCACTGGGGCTTACCGGCAACGTCCTGCCGGCCGGCAGCATGGTCCAGTCGTGATCGAATCCAGCGCGCTGCTGCATCACCAGGTGCGGGGTACGCAGCTGCCCGTTGGCGATGCCACCCACGCCACGCACCAGCTGCAACGGGGTCACCTTCCAGTCGCCCTGACCGATGCTGATGTTCACCGTGTCACCCGGATACCAGCGCTCCTTGCGCGTCTTCGCCTTGTAGGCCGGCGACGGCAGGATGCCACCGCTTTCGCCGGTGAGGTCGATGCCGGTGGGCTGCCCGAAACCGTAATACCCCAGGTATTCGTCGAAACGTTCGATGCCCAGGTCCAGCGCCAGCTTGTAGTAATAGGTGTTCACCGACTGCGCGATGGATTTGCGCAGGTCGGTCCAGCCATGTCCGCCACGGTTCGCATCGCCCCAGCCACGGCTGGTGCCGGGCAGATAGAACATGCCGGTGGACAGCACGCGGTCTTCGGGACGGCGCACACCGGCATCCAGCCCGGCCAGCGCGATCAGCGGCTTCAGGGTAGAGCCGGGTGCCACGCCGCCCAGCACCAGGCGGTTGAACTGCGGGCGCGACGGGTTGGTATTGAGCGCACTGAAATCCGCGTGCGAAATGCCGTTGACGAACAGGTTCGGGTCATACGAGGGCAGGCTGACCATCGCCAGCACTTCGCCGGTGCGCGGATCGATGGCCACTGCCGAGCCTTCCTGGATGCCGAACGCGGCCACCATGGCCCGTTGCAGATCGGTATCGATGGACAGCTTCAGGTCCGCGCCGGACTGCGCCGCCACCCGCCCCACGGTGCGGATGGCACGGCCCTGCACGTTGGTTTCCACCTGCTCGTAGCCCACCCGGCCGCGCAGCTGCTGCTCGTAGAAACGTTCCAGCCCGGATTTGCCGATATGGGTGAGCGCGGCATTGCCTTCGCCGAGCATTTCCAGGTCTTTCTCGTCCACCCGGCCGACATAGCCGATGACATGCGCGAACAGGTCGCCAAACGGATAGCGCCGGGTCAGGTACGGCTCCAGTTCCACGCCCGGGAACCGCCAGCGATCCACCGCGAAGCGGGCCATTTCCTCGTCGCTCACGCGCAGCTTCAGGGTAACCGGCAGGAAGCTGCGGCGCGCCTTGCGCGATCTGTTGAAGGTTTCCAGTTCTTCCGGGGTGAGCGCGATGATCTTCGCCAACCCGGCCAGGGTGGCGTCCATGTCCTCCACCTTGTCCGGGGTGATGTCCAGGCGGAAGGCCGGAACGTTCTCGGCCAGCAGGCGGCCGTTGCGGTCATAGATCATGCCGCGCCCGGGAACCACCGGCCGCGGCTTGATGCGGTTGGCTTCCGAGCGCGTGGCGTAGACCTCGTGGTCCAGCACCTGCAGCTTGAAGTACCACGCGCCCAGGCCGCCCAGGCACAGCAGCACGGCCAGGAACCCGAGCACCGCGCGGCGGCGGAACTGCTCGGCCTCGGCGTGCGGATTCTTGACCGCGCGGCGTGCGTTCATGTCAGCGCCCGCGACGCCCGAAGCGCACGGCATCCAGCAGCACGAATACCAGCGGCCACAACGCCATGCCCAGCAGCGGCGCCCACCAGTAGGCCCATGGCAGCGTGGGTTCGCCCACCACCACGTGTACCACCGCGCTGATGATGCGGTCGTTGAACAGCAGGCCGCCAAGGGCGAGCATCTGCTGCGACATGGGGAAGAAGCGGATGCGGGCGCGGAAGCGTTGCAGGATGAAGGCCAGGATCACCAGCCGCAGCGCCTGTTCGCCCAGGATGCCGCCGTACAGGAAATCGGCGACCACGCCGCTGGCGAAGGCGATGCCCAGGCCGACGCGCTCGGGCGCTTCGATCACCCAGTACGCCAGCACCAGGGCCAGCCAGTAGGGGCGCAGTGGCTGCAGCAGCGACGGCAGCGGCAGCAGCCCGAGCAGCAGGGCGGCGATCAGGCTGACCGGCAACACCCAGCGTTTGTCACGCAGGCGGCTCATTGGCGGGCCTCCTGCGTGGGCTGGTCGGGTTGCGGTTGCCGGGCAGAGCCCGGCACTACGGGGGCGGTATGGGTGGGTGGGGTATGGGTGGGGGCAGCTTTGGCGGGGGCAGTATTGGTGGGGGCAGCACTGGTGGTGGGGGTGG
>JAFAFF010000212.1 GCA_023423605.1 Pseudomonadota bacterium | reverse complement strand
CGCGTGCGTCCGGTCAGCGGTTGGCGCTGTTGTTCGCCGACATGGACGATTTCAAGCGGGTCAACGATACCCTTGGCCATGAGGCCGGCGACGAGGCGCTGCTGCAGTTCGCGCAGCGCATCGGCAGCGCGATGAAACGGGTGGGCGGCGACGATGCGCTGCTGGCCCGTTTCGGTGGCGATGAGTTCGTGATCCTGCTCGGCGAAGGGGATGTCGCCGCGCGTGCGCGCACGCTTGCCGAACAACTGGTGTGCGACCTGCGCGAACCGTTGATCGTGCAGGGCAAGCAACTGTTCCTGGGCGCCTCCATCGGCGTCACCCTGTACCCCGACGATGCGGCCGACGCGAGCGTGCTGTTGAAGAATGGCGACATCGCCATGTACCAGGCGAAGATGGCAGGCAAGAACTGCCACCGGTACTACAGCCGGGCGATGGACCACGCGGTGGAACGGCGCGTGCACATGGAGCAGGAGCTGCGCGGTGCCTGGGAACGGGGCGAGCTGCGGCTGGTGTACCAGCCGATCTACCGCACCTGCGACCGCCGCCTGGTGGGCGTGGAAACCCTGCTGCGCTGGCAGCATCCGAGCCTGGGGGCGATTCCGCCCTCGGTGTTCATCGAAGTGGCCGAGCAGAGCGGGCTGATCGAACAGATCGGCCCGAAGGTGCTGCGCGCGGCGTGCATGGAGGCCGCGCAGTGGCCCCATCCGCGCGAGCGCGAAGGCCTGTTCGTTTCGGTGAACGTATCGCCGCGGCAGCTGCGTGGCGGCGAGCTGCCCGAACTGGTGGCGCGCTGCCTGCAGGAATCCGGGCTGCCGGCATCGCGCCTGCACCTGGAACTGACGGAAACGGCGGTGATTGGCGATGAAATGCTGGCCGCGCAGTTGCTGGACAAGCTGCACCGTACCGGGGTGAAGGTGTGGCTGGACGACTTCGGCACCGGCTTTTCAGGGCTGAGCCACCTGCGCCAGGTGCCGGTGGACGGGGTGAAGATCGACAAGAGCTTCGTGGCCGACATGCAGCGCGATCCGGACGACCTGGCGCTGACCACCGCCATCATCGCCATGGCCCACGCGTTGGGCATCACCGTGGTGGCAGAAGGCATCGAACAGGAAGTCCAGTTCGACCTGCTGAGCCAGCGCGGCTGCGACCTGGCCCAGGGCTACTGGCTGAGCCACCCAGTCAACGCCACCGACATCGTGCGCCTGATCCAGAAAGGGGACGGAGGCGGTTAACTGGAATTAACGCCCTCCGTCCCCCTTTTTCAGAGGGGGCGCTTGCTGGGGTCGCCGGGCAGTTCGCGGACCAGCCGCGGCACCAGGTAGCCGGACAGGCGCGCGGTCAGGGCACGCACCAGTGCCTTGGCGGTGGCATCGTCCACTTCGAAATGGGCCACGCCCTGCACCCGGTCCAGCTGGTGCAGGTAATAGGGCAGCACGCCGGCGGCGAAGCTGCGTTCGCTCAGGGCCTGCAGCGCGTCCACATCGTCGTTGACGCCGCGCAGCAGCACCGCCTGGTTCAGCAATTGCGCGCCGGTCACGCGCAGGCGTGCCATCGCCGCGTCCACGCCGGCGTCGAACTCGTTCGCGTGGTTGGCGTGCACCACCACGGCCAACGGCCACGGCAGCCCGGCCAGCCAGGCGATCAGTTCATCGTCCACGCGCTCGGGCAGCACGATGGGCAGGCGGGTATGGATGCGCAGGCGGCGCAGGTGCGTGATGCCACGCAGCGCATCGGTGAGTTCGGCCAGCTTGTGGGTGGCCAGCGACAGCGGGTCGCCGCCGGACAGGATGACTTCATCGATGTCCGGATCGTCGGCGATGGCCTGTACCGCTTCGCGCCAGCCGCCGCGCGCGGCATTTTCCGCACCGTAATCGAAATGCCGCCGGAAGCAGTAGCGGCAGTTGATGGCGCAGCTGCCGGTGGCCACCAGCAGTGCCCGGCCACGGTATTTCTGGATGACGCCGGTGGCTTTCTTGGCCGCGCCGTCGCCCACCGCATCGAAGCCGAAGCCTTCGGCCGGGCGCATTTCCGCGTCGATCGGCAGCACCTGGCGCAGCAGCGGATCGGCCGGGTCGCCCGGGCGCATGCGGGCGACGAAACCTTCCGGCACGCGCAGCGCGAACTGCTGCAGGGCCGCCTCGGAGACGCCCAGCGCCGCCGGCTGCAGGTCCAGTCGCGCCAGCAGCTCGCCGGGGTCGCGGATCGCCTGTCGCCAGAGCTGCTGCCAGCGCGAAGCGACGGGCAACAGGGAAACGGGCCGGGAGGTGGCGGAGAGCTGCATGGACAGGGGGCCTGCGGTTATCATGAGGGCAGAAAAACAGTCGCCCACCGGCCACCGGTGGGCTTTCCATTCTATCCGGCTCGCCGCACGTGCGGCGTTCTGCCACTCAGGAGTTTACGCATGGCCAGCTACGGCATGAACGACGTCAAGAACGGGATGAAGATCCTGGTCAACAACCAACCGGCCGTGATCATCGACACCGAATACGTCAAGCCGGGCAAGGGTCAGGCCTTCACGCGCGTCAAGTACCGCCTGATCAAGGATGGCCGGACGCAGGAAGTGACCATGAAGTCGACCGATTCGCTGGATGCGGCCGATGTCGTGGACACCGACATGAACTACATGTACAGCGATGGCGAGTACTGGCACTTCATGGACCCGGAAAGCTTCGAACAGGTCCAGGCCACCAAGGCGGGCATGGGCGGGGCGGAGAAGTGGCTGAAGGGTGAAGAATCGTGCGTGGTCACGCTGTGGAATGGCGAGCCGATCTTCGTGCAGCCGCCGAACTTCGTGGAGCTGAAGATCACCGAGACCGATCCGGGCGTGCGCGGCGATACCTCCGGCGGCGGTGGCAAGCCGGCTACCCTGGAAACCGGCGCGGTGGTCCGCGTGCCGCTGTTTGTCAACCAGGACGAAATCATCCGTGTCGATACGCGCTCGGGCGAATACTCCGCACGCGTCAAATAATCCGCCCCAACCGGATTGCCCGTAGAGCCGGGCTCTGCCCGGCCTCCTGGCCCGCAGCTGAAGCGCAACCGGTGATCAGGTGGTAGAGCCGGGCTCGGCCCGGCTTTCCGTCCCGCCGGAAGGAGCAACCGGGCGTGGACCAGGAGGTACATTGCCGCATTCATGCTGACGCGCCCATGATCTGTCGCGGGGGATCATCGCGCTGGTTCACAGAATCCCTGCACCGCCGCTTCGTTGCCGCCTCCAACACCGGGGCGGTTGCCGCCGAAGCTTCGCTTCGCCCGCCATCCTCCCAGCCAGTGAGCACGCATGTCAGATTCCACGCATCTTCCTGAAACCTGCGACCTGCTGATCGAAGCCGGCTACGTGGTGCCGATCGAACCGCACGCGGTGGTGCTGGAAGACCATGCGGTGGCGGTACGCGACGGCGTGATCGTCGGCATCCTGCCGCGCGGACAGGCACGCGAACGCTTTGCCGCCAGCCAGGTGGTGAGCCGCCCGGACGCGGCGCTGATGCCGGGCCTGGTCAACGCACACACACACAACCCGATGACCCTGCTGCGCGGGGTTGCCGACGACCTGCCGCTGATGACCTGGCTGCAGCGGCACATATGGCCGGTGGAAGCAGCGGTGATCGGGCCGGAATTCGTTGCCGACGGCACCACCCTGGCCATCGCCGAGATGCTGCGTGGCGGCACCACCTGTGCCAATGAAAACTACTTCTTCGCCGATGTGCAGGCGGCTGTGTACAAGCAGCACGGCTTCCGCGCGCTGGTTGGCGCGGTGATCATCGATTTCCCCACGGCCTGGGCGAAGACCGATGATGAGTATTTCGCCAAGGCCGGCGAACTGCACGACCAGTGGCGCACCGATCCGCTGATCGGCACGGCATTCGCGCCGCACGCACCGTACACGGTGAACGACGCCAATTTCGAGCGGGTGCGCATGTTGTCCGACCAGCTGGACATGCAGGTGCATCTGCACACGCACGAAACCGCGCAGGAAGTGGCCGATTCGATCAAGCTGCACGGCCAGCGACCGCTGGCGCGGCTGGACCGGCTGGGGCTGGTCAACGATCGGCTGATCGCGGTGCACATGACCCAGCTCACCGAAGGTGAGATCCACCTGTGCGCCGAACGCGGCGTGAGCGTGGTGCACTGCCCGGAATCCAACCTCAAGCTGGCCTCCGGCTTCTGTCCGGCCTGCGCGCTGCAGCGCGCGGGCGTCAATCTGGCCATCGGTACCGATGGCTGCGCCAGCAACAACGATCTGGACATGTTCAGCGAGAACCGCACGGCGGCGATCCTGGCCAAGGCCGTGGCCGACGATGCCACCGCGCTGGACGCAGCTACCACGCTGCGTGCCGCCACGCTGGGTGGCGCGCGTGCGCTGGGCTTCGGCGAGCGCATCGGCTCGATCGAAGTGGGCAAGCAGGCCGATCTTGCCTGCATCGACCTGTCGGCGCTGGAAACGCAACCGCTGCACAACGTGCTGTCGCAGCTGGTCTACGCCACTGGCCGCCAGCAGGTGACCGATGTGTGGATCGCCGGCAGGCCGAAGCTGGTGCAACGTGAGCTGGTCGGCATGGACCTGCCGGGCATCATCGCCAACGCGCGCCAATGGCGTGAGCGCATCCGCCACGTCCGCGCCTGACCGTCCCGAAATTCGCCGGGTGCGCCTGGCGCCGCAAGGAACCCCGACATGAACGCTCCCCACGCACCATCCTCCAATTTCGACCAGACCGAACTGGATAAATTCGCCGCGCTTGCCAGCCGCTGGTGGGATGCCGATGGCCCGCAGAAGCCGTTGCATGCCCTGAATCCGGTCCGCCTCCAGTACGTGGCCGACCGGGTTGCGCTGCGTGGTGCGCGGGTGCTGGACATCGGCTGCGGCGGCGGCCTGCTGAGTGAAGCGCTGGCCCAGTCCGGTGCCGATGTGACGGCCATCGACCTGGCACCGGAGCTGGTCAAGGTGGCGCGCCTGCACGCCCTGGAAAGCGCCGCCACGGTCGATTACCGCGTGCAGGCAGCCGAGGACCTGGCCGCGGAACAGCCGGGCAGCTTCGATGTGGTGACCTGCATGGAGATGCTTGAGCACGTACCCGATCCGGGCGCGATCATCGAAGCATGCCGGCGCCTGCTGAAGCCGGGCGGCCATCTGTTCCTGTCCACCATAAACCGCACCGCGGCGGCGTTTGCGGTGGCCATCGTCGGTGCCGAGTACGTGGCGCGGCTGCTGCCCAGGGGCACGCACCACTACCAGGAGTTCATCCGTCCGGCGGAGCTGTCGCGCTGGCTGCGTGATGCCGGCCTGCAGCTTCAGGATGTCAGCGGCATGGCCTACGAGCCGTGGCGCAACCGTGCGCGCCTGAGCAGCCGCACCGACATCAATTACCTGGCCCATGCCACGCGGTCATCGCAGGACACCACGGCATGAGTGCGGCGGCATGAGCGCGACGCGCTTTCCGCGTGCGGTGCTGTTCGACCTGGATGGCACGCTGCTGGACAGTGCACCGGATTTCGTGGCCACCAGCAACGCGATGCTGGCCGCGCGCGGACATGCACCGGTCACGTTGCAGCGGCTGCGCCCGGTGGTGTCCAAGGGCGCACGGGCGATGCTTTCGGCGACCTTTCCCGGCCTGCCGGACAACGAGCGCGATGCGCTGGTGCCGGAGTTCCTGCAGCGTTACCAGGCGCTGATCGGTCAGCATGCGGTGTTGTTCGAGGGGGTTGCCGGAATGCTTCAGGCCCTGGAAACCGTGGGCGCGCGCTGGGGCATCGTCACCAACAAGCCGGAATACCTGGCGCGGCTGATCCTGCCACAGCAGCAGTGGCAGCAGCGGTGTGCGGTGCTGGTGGGCGGCGACACGCTGGCCGAGCGCAAGCCGCATCCGCTGCCACTGCTGCATGCGGCACAGGCGATGGGCGTGGACGCGGCGCAGTGCGTATACGTGGGCGACGATGAGCGTGACATCCAGGCGGCGCGTGCCGCCGGCATGCCGTCGGTGGCGGCGTTGTGGGGCTATCGCCTGGACGATGACGATCCGGTGAGCTGGCAGGCCGATGCGATGGTCGCCGATCCCACCCAGCTGCAGCAGGCCGATTGCTGGCCGACCCCGCCGGCATCGCCGGTTTCGTTTTGACGTTTGAAGGACATGCCGTGAACAGCAGTGCGTTGGACAGTTTCCTGGACAAGTGGCGTGCGCGCTGGCCGGAATGGTCGGTGGCCGAACCCTTCGTCGCACCCGCCCAGCGGGTGCGGGCGGTGGCGTGGTTCGCGCTGCTGCAGGAGTTCGATGACATGCTCAACGCCAGCGGCGATACCTTGCCGGCCGATGCGAAGCTGGCCTGGTGGGGCGAGGAGCTGCGCAGCTGGGCGGGACAGCGATCACGGCACCCGCTGGGACGTGTACTGGAGCCGGTGGCGGCGCCGTGGGCGCTGCTTGCCGATGCATTGCCGGGCTTGCCTGAAGCGCGTGCGGCGGCGGTGGATGCGGCGGCTGCCGAGCTCGCGTTGGAGGGCTACGCGAAGGCCGTGGCGGCCGTGGAAGCGGTGGTGTTCGAGGACAGGCGGCACGATGCTGCCGCGCACGCGGTGCTGCTGCAGACGTTGGCCCAGCGCCTGCAGGATTCAGGCATTGCCGGCGTGCCGCGTGCATTGCTGGAAGAGCAGGGCGGCGATCCCGGACAGCGCTGGGCACGCCAGCTGCTGGCAGGCTGGGGCGTGCGCGTTGCCGGCCCACGGCCACGGCGGATATGGGCGGTGCTGGCGAGAGCCCGGCTGGCCGCCCTTGCCTCGGGTACGCCGATCGAAGCCACGCCGGTGCGCACGTTGTTGCGCGTGTGGTGGGCCGCGCGCGGCTGATGGATGAGGACCGGTGCGTGCTGTCATGAACGTTTACATCGATACGTGATCGCCGGTCACCACTGCGCCGTAGGCGGCGCTGCGCCGGATAGGGCGGTGCCGTGCGTCAGGGTTTCCCACAGGAAGTGGAAATCACCCTGACTGGGACGATGCGTCGCCAGCCATGCCGCCGTGTGCGGCAGTGCCTGCCCCATGCGTCCGGCAAAGTGCGAATGGCCAATCTCCAGTGTGCCGCGCACATCCGATACCAGGGTGCCCTTGCACAGCCATGCCGGCACGGCGGGGCGACTGAGCATGTCGGTGTGGAACTCCATTGCTGCGGTCAGGCGTTGGCCCTGCTGTGCGTAAAGGCGGCCACCCTGCAGGCGATTGGTTTCTGCTGCGTTGAGGTAGGCGGCCAGGCCATAGGCTGTGTGTTCCAGGTCGCGGCAGGTCTCCTCCGCCAGTCCTGCCGCCATGATGGTCTGGCCGAACCACAGCATCTCCGTGGGCGTGGTGCAGCCGGGGCGTGGACGTGGCGCAGCGCCATCCGCCGGCATGTAGACATAGGTGGGCAGGCGTGTGTTCCAGTCGTTCACCGCACGGTCGTAGAGGTCACGACGATCGGTGTAGATGCCCATGTTCATGCGCGCCTCGATACCACTGGCATGCCAGTTCCCGCCCGGGCAGGCGCCCATCCGGTCGATGTCGGGCAGGTACTGCGCGAGCAACCAGTTGTCGAAACGCCGCGCATCTGCGGCAGGCCATGCCGCACTGGTGTGGCGGATGATTTCGGCTGCACGTGTCCACAGTTGTGCCGCCCAGGACGCCTGAAGCGGTCCGTTGCTGTTGGCGTGGCCGCTGGTCAGCGTGGTCGCCCAGGCATTCATGATCTCCACGGCCTTGCGCGCATGGGTGTCATCCCCCAGGTACGCCCACAGCAGTGCATGGGTGTAGGCGGCCTTGGCATCGTCGCGCTCTGCTTTGCAGCCGATGCTGGGCGTGTGGAACGAGCCGCATTCCACCTTCGCGAACGGCGTGGCGACATATGACGGCGACGCCAACGGGCTGCGGCGCATCACGGCCATGGCAGAGGTCTTCAGAGGATCGCCGGCACGCAATGCGTCGCGTGTTCGCTCCAGTGCCGGCAAATCGAGCAGGATGCCGGGGTGGACGAATACCTGGCCGTGAGCGATGGCCGGCGAAAGCAGGACAAGCGAGAGGAGCGGGGCAGGGACGCGCATCGTGGCGGCTTCCTGAAAAGGAGCTCCCACCTTGGTCGTGTTGAAAGTCGGCAGTCATCGGCCAAAGACGGAATGATGGGTCGGTAATGCCCGCCCGTCGCCGCTTGTCCGGTCGCCTTCAGGCGACGGACTCAGGCGTTGCCGAGGATGCTGCTCGGCAACGCTGTGTTGCGTCCCATGCAGGTCCCGGCTCAGCCGCCGGGGGCAGTGCGCTCCAGCAGCAGCAACGGGTCGATGCGGGTATCGAACCAGTTCATGCCCCAGTGCAGATGCGGGCCGGTCGCACGTCCGGTAGCGCCCACTGCGGCGACCGTCTGGCCCTGTTCGACCCGATCGCCCACCTTCACGTCGATGCGTGAAAGATGCAGGAAATTCGAGCTCACGCCGAAGCCGTGGTCGATCAGCAGGGTGCCGCCGGTGAGATACAGGTCCGGTGCGGCGAACGTCACCACGCCGGCCGCGGGAGCCTTCACCGGCGTGCCGGTGGGAACGGCGATGTCCATGCCGGAATGGCCCGAACCGGGTTGCCCGTTGTAGACCCGGGCATTGCCGAAGCGACCGCTGATGCGTCCCTGCACAGGCCAGATGAACGACTGCGCGAAATCGGCACGGTCGTCGTCGCGCGTGCGTGCCGCCGTGACCTGCGCCTGTTCGCGCTTGATCCGTTCGGCGATGGCCGGTGGCGGATTGAGGGTCTTCGGCGGCACGCCGTTGACCCGCTCGGTCGGCCAGTCGCGAGGTATCACGGTGAGGGTGGCGGTCTCGCTGCCACCATCAGGACGTTGCACCTGCACCTGCAGCGGGCCCTTTTCGTCGCGACCGATGCCAAAGACTACGCTGCCATAGCCGCTCACCCGCAGCTGGCGGCCGGCATAGCGGACGCGGCTGCCGGCCGGCACCTTGCCGATCACCAGCGCGCCCTGCGAGACGCTTGCCGGAAACACCACGCGGTTGTCGATCAGGCTGCCGATGCCATCCAGGGCCTGGGCCGAAGAGGCGGTGAACAGCGGCGCGGCCAGCAGCAGCGCCGCGCACAGCGGCGCCTGGAAAAGAACGAGCGGACGCATCAGCGGTCGTAGGTCATGCGCTGGCCGGCGGGCTCGCCCACCAGCTTGCTGCCGTCCCACACCAGCTGGCCGTTGACCCAGGTGGCGGCGACGCGCGAACGGAAGGTGGTGCCTTCGAACGGCGACCAGCCGCACTTGGACAGCACGTCCTCGCGCCTGACGGTGAACGGCACGTCTTCCACCAGCACCAGATCGGCGAAGTAGCCCTCGCGCAGGAAGCCGCGTTCTTCCACGTCGAACAGC
>JAFAFF010000304.1 GCA_023423605.1 Pseudomonadota bacterium | reverse complement strand
GCTTGAGGTGGGCGGCGGCTTCATCGCGGAGCTGGAGCATGCGGGCCATCACGCGTTGCTGATGACCCATCAGGGTGCGGATCGCCTCATCCGTCGGCCGTTCAACGGCCAGCGCGAGCCCTGCCACTGCCTGCAGATGCTCGCTCATCAGACGTTCGCTGTGGGCGTGGTCGCCTGCCGGCAGGGCGGCTTCCAGCGCGTCCAGTGCCTCGTGCATGGGCTGCAGGATGGTGGTGCTCATGGTGAGCCTGCTGCACGAAGCTGGCGCTGCTCGGCAGGAATCGCGTTCCAGGCCGAATCGATCTCGGACAGCAGTCGCAGCGCTTCCTGCAGCGCCGACGCATCATTATGCAGATTGGCCTCGGTGAGCCGCACGATCACATAGTCGTAAAGCGCGGACAGGTTCGCGGCGATCTCGCCACCGGCCTCGTGGTCCAGCGAGCCATCAAGGTGGCCGACGATCGCGCATGCTTCGCCGATGGCCTTGCCCTTGCGCGCAGGATCATTGCGCTGCAGCGCGGATTCGGCCAGGCGGATGCGTTCGCAGGCACCGGCCAGCAACAGCGCGACCAGCTTGTGGGGGTCGGCATCGATCACCGAAGTGTTGACACCCACCTTGCGGTACTCCTCGGCGAATTGCCGGCTGGGACCGTACATGTAGACACTCTCCTATGGGTCCGCCGGCTGCCGCGTCCTGGCTGGAGGCGGGCGAAGCGGGCGGCACTGGAATTCATATCGGCGTGGACGCCGCAGGACTTGAGGGGGATCAGCTGGACGTACTGGCCAGCTGCTGGGACAACGAATTGCTGGCGCTCTGCATCTGCGAAATCATGGTTTCCATCGCAGTGAACTGGCGGGTGTAGCGCTCGGACACCTTTTCCATGCGCGCGTCCAGGTCGTCCAGCTGCTTTTCCAGCGCCTTGATCTGCTTGCTGAGCGAGTTGCTGCGCTGGACGATGGTGCCGCTGGTGCTGTCGAGATTGCTCTTCAGCAGGTCGGTCATCGATTTGCCGATGGTGCCTTCGGCCCCGAACAGCCGCGTGGCTGCATCCGGGTCGTTGGCCATCGCGGTATCCAGCTTGCCGGCGTCCAGGCTCAGGGTGCCGTCGGCGGCGATGGTCAGGCCCATTTCCTTCAGCTCGTTGACGTTGCTGCTCAGCTGGCTGCGCAGCTGCTGCTGCAGGCCACGCACCATCGCATCGCCGGTCAGGGTGGAGGCGGTACCGGTGTCGGCGTTGTAGGCGCTTGAGCTCTTCAACGTCGACTGGATCGAGTTGTAGGCGCTGATGAAGGCATTGAGGTTGGTCTTCAGCGTCGCGTTGTCCGGGGTGATGGTCAACGTCTGCTTCTTGCCTTCCTCGGCCTTGGTCAGCGTCAGGCTGACGCCGGGAACCAGGTCGGTGATGGTGTTGGAGCTGGAGGTGCGGGTGAAGCCATCCACCACCACCACGGCATCCTTTGCGGCCACCATTTCGGTCATCGTGGACGCATCACTGCCGTCGTACACCAGCGCGGACAGCCCACCGTCGCCACCGCTGATGGTGACGGTCAGGGCGCCATCGCTTCCCGAGCCCACGGCGCTGAACACCAGGTGCTGGCCGTCATCGGCAGTGACGACCGCTGCGGTGACGCCCTTGCCGCCGGCTGCGGAATTGATCGCGGCGGCCACGTCGGCCAGCTTCGCACCTTCGGCGATGGTCACGTCGATCGACTTCTCGCCGAATCCGATCGTCAACGTGCCGTTACCGATGACCGCATCCTTCTCGTAGGCTTGCGAGCTCAGCTTCTGGTTCTGCGCCAGGGCCTTCACCTCCACCTCGTGGGTGCCGGCGGCCGGCTTGCCGGCGGTGGCCGACTTGTCCAGCGTGGCGGTGAAGTTGGAATCGGTGACCGTGCTGGTCTTGAAGCCCGGCGTGGCAACGCCTTTCACCAGGGTTGCCAGTGCGGTCTGCAGGCTGGTCATGCCGCTCTTGATCGTTCCCAGCGCCGACAGTTTGGCGCTGGCGGCCACGCCCGCCGTATTGATCTGGTTTTCCATCGGCTCGCGCTCCTTGGCGACGAGCTGGGATACCAGGCTGGGGATGTCGAGGCCAGAACCGATCGTGCCGAGTGACATGGGAGGGATCCTTGATCTGTGGCGGCGCGAGCCGGTGCCATGCATCGGTTATCGGCCACCCGTGGGCGAGCTTGAGCGCCAGTGCGCCACCCCGTGGCATGCAAGCCTCGTGCCACGCAGGGAGGCTGATCTGTCGCTGTTGGCAGGAGCGGCCGGAAACGGAAAGGGGGCTTTCGCCCCCTTTCCGTTACTGCGTGTTGCGTGGCGCCTGGATCAGCGCAGCAGGCTCAGCACGTTCTGGCTGGTCTGGTTGGCCTGGGCCAGCATGGCGGTACCGGCCTGCTGCAGGATCTGCGTGCGGGTCAGCTCGGCCGTTTCCGAGGCGTAGTCGGTGTCGCGGATGCGGCTGCGGGCAGCGGACATGTTCTCCGACGAGGTGTTCAGGTTCGCCACCACCGAGGTGAAGCGGTTCTGCACGGCACCCAGGTCGGCGCGCGAGGAGTTGATGGAGTTCAGTGCCGCGTCCATCGCCTTCAGTGCATTGTCGGCACCTTCTTCGGTGGAGATATCCAGGTCAGCGAAACCGGTGGCAGCAGAACCAGCGGCGAAAGCCGTACCCACGCCGTCCGCACCTGCCGTGGTGCCGGCGGTGAGGCCCGTCTGTGCAAGCAGCGCCTCGCCGTCGGCGTCGCCGGACGCGGCGGTGACGGTGATGTTGCCTTCGGCGCCGCTCAGCACCAGCTTGCCCTTGTCCAAGGAGGCGGTGACGCCGGTGTTGTAGCTCTGGCTGTTGATCGACTTGACCAGTTCGTCGGCACGCTGGGCTGCGCTGCCGGCTTCGCCGTAGCTGATGGTGACCGAGCCCTTCGA
>JAFAFF010000296.1 GCA_023423605.1 Pseudomonadota bacterium | reverse complement strand
TTGCCGCGCAGTTCGAAAGCTTCATCCACCCGCTCACCATCATGCTCACCGTGCCACTGGGCGTGCTCGGTGCGCTGGTCGGGTTGTGGGTGAGCGGTGGGACGGTAAACCTGTTCAGCCAGATCGGTATCGTCATGCTGGTCGGCCTGGCGGCCAAGAACGGCATCCTGATCGTGGAGTTCGCCAACCAGCTGCGCGATGAAGGACGCAGCGTCCGCGAAGCCATCATCGAATCGTCGCAGGTGCGCCTGCGCCCGATCCTGATGACCTCGATCGCCACGGTGGTCGGCGCGATTCCGCTGGTGGTCGCCGGTGGCCCCGGCTCGGCCAGCCGCGGCACCATCGGCGTGGTGATCATGTTCGGCGTCACCTTGTCCACGTTCCTGTCGCTGTTCGTGGTGCCGGCCTTCTACGCGCGGCTGGCACCCTATACGCGTTCGCCGGAAACCGTGGCGCGCGAGCTGGAGCAGCAGGAACGGGATACCCCGTCGGTGGGAGGACATGCCTGAGTCGGCCATCCACCTGCGTGGTGAAGGGTTCTGGTGGGTGATGCGATGCACGTGGGTGATGGTGATGCAGATGGCTGATGGCGATACTGGTGGGTGACGAGGATGCTGGTGGGTGACGACCGTTTGGTCGTCACCGCTTCATCCGGTCATGCACGGCGACAGCAGTCACGACCAACGGTCGTGACCCACCGAGGGGGCGTGACCCACCATCGGCGATTCTGATGTGTGACGACGATACCGGTGTGTGACGAGGACGCTGGTGGGTGACGAGGATGCAGGTGGGTGACGACCGTTGGTCGTCACCGCTTCATCCGGTCATGCAAGGTTCCAGCAGTCACGATCAACGGTCGTGACCCACCGAGGCAGTCGTGTTCCACCACCGAGGGGGTAGTGGCCCACCACCGGGGCCCTGATCCCATCGAAGCGGTCGTGACCCACCGATGATCGCTGAATGCAAGCCAATCGTGGCCTGGCCCTACCTTGGAAGGCTGCGATCAGCGAGAATCGGAGCGGTTCCCTTCAGCCGACGGGACGTCCTTATTTTCCGCCGACTGGAGAGAGCGCGTGGAAGCAACCGTACATTTCATCAACAGCATCATCTGGAGCAAGGCGCTGATCTTCATGTGCCTGGGCGCCGGTCTGTTCTTCAGCGTCCGCACCCGCTTCATGCAGATCCGCGGGTTCCTCGAGATGTGCCGCCTTACCGTCCGGGGCGAAAAGTCCGACGCGGGCGTCTCGTCGTTCCAGGCGCTGGCCATGTCCATGGCCGGGCGCATGGGCATCGGCAACATCGCCGGTGTCGCCACCGCCATCGCCTTTGGCGGTCCCGGCGCCATCTTCTGGATGTGGGTGATGGGCTTCCTCGGCGCTTCCACCTCCTACATCGAATGCACCCTGGCGCAGATCTACAAGACCAAGGACGCCGAAGGCCGCTACCGTGGCGGCCCGGCGTATTACATCGAAAAGGCCATGGGCCTGAAGTGGTATGCACTGGCCTTTGCACTGGCCACGATCATCGCCGCCGGCTTCCTGATGCCGGGCGTGCAGGCCAACGCCATCGCCGACAGCATCATCAACTCCTGCCGTGGCACCGCGCTGTGCGGTCCGCTGGACGGCCAGGTATTCGGCATGGAATCGGTGCAGGCGCTGAAGCTGGGCATCGGCATCGGAGTCGCCCTGCTGCTGGGCGTGGTGATCTTCGGCGGCGTCAAGCGCATCGCCACCTTCGCCGAGATCGTGGTGCCGTTCATGGCCGCCGGTTTCATCATCATGGCCATCGTGATCATGATCCTCAACGCCGAGCGCGTGCCGGAGATGTTCAGCATCATCTTCAAGAGCGCCTTCGGCACGCATGCCGCGTTCGGCGCGATGATGGGTCTGGCGGTGGAATGGGGCGTCAAGCGCGGCATCTACGCCAACGAAGCAGGACAGGGTACCGCGCCACACGCAGCGGCGGCTTCTGAAGTCTCGCATCCGGCCAAACAGGGCTACGTGCAGGCCTTCGCGGTCTATTTCGATACCATGATGGTGTGCACCGCCACCGCCTTCCTGATCCTGGCGGCGGGGACCTACAACGTCTATTCGCCGGTTGCCGGTGCCGAGCCGGTGTTCATGGGCCTGGCCGGTATCGCAGAAGGTGCCGGCTATGCGCAGGCCGCCGTTGAAAGCGCACTGCCGGGCTGGGGCGCGGCGTTCGTGGCCATCGCGATCTTCTTCTTCGCCTTCACCACCATCATGGCCTACTACTACATGGCCGAAACCAACCTCAGCTACATCAACCACAACGCCAAGCGTCCGCTGACGGTGCTGGTGCTGCGCCTGGGCATCATCGGCATGGTGGTGTTCGGGGCCTTCCACAATGCACAGATGGCCTGGGCGCTGGGCGACATCGGCGTGGGCCTGATGGCGTGGCTGAACATCGTTGCCATCCTGATCGTGCAGAAACCGGCGATGCTGGCCCTGCGCGACTACGAACGGCAGAAGAAGCTGGGGCTGGACCCGACCTTCGATCCGGTTGCGCTGGGTATCAGGAATGCCGATTTCTGGCAGAAGAAACAGGAAGCTGCGTAAGTGAGCAATCCCTGGAACAATCGTCGCCCGTCCGCGCGGCCCCCGCGTGCCACCCCCTTGCCGCGTGCCGAAGCAGCGGCCGGCGGCCGCAATCATGGTGATGAACTGCGCCTGTTCGGCGTCAACGCCGTGCTGGCCGCCTTCAAGCAGCGTCCCCAGGCACTGCGCAAGCTGTATCTGCTGGAGGCGTTGATTCCGCGCATGCAGCCGCTGTTGAAGTGGTGCGTGGCCAACCGCGTGGGTTATCGCGTGGTGGAAGACGGAGACCTCAACAAGCTGTCCGGCACCACGCATCACGAAGGCGTGGTGGCCGATGTGCAGCGTGCGCCGGTGCTGGCATTGGACGCATGGTTGCGCCAGCTGCCCAGCGGCCCGGTGCTGGCGCTGTGGCTGGATGGGATCGGCAATCCGCACAACCTGGGGGCGATTCTCCGTTCGGCGGCGCATTTCGGCGTCGCCGGCCTGCTGCTGCCTGCGGACAGCACGCTGGGCATTTCCGGTGCGGCGGCGCGGGTGGCCGAAGGGGGCGCCGAAGCCGTGCCGCTGGTCCGCCTGCCGGACGCAGCACAGGCCATCACCCAGCTGCGTGGTGCCGGTTTCGGCCTGGCCGCGACCCTGGTGCAGGGCGGCGACAACGTGTTCTCCGCATCGCTGCCCGAACGGCTGGTGTACGTGATGGGTGCCGAAGGCGAGGGCATGGACCGCAGCCTGGCCACGCAGTGCGACCAGCAGGTGTCAATTCCCGGCAGTGGTGCGGTGGAAAGCCTGAATGTCGCGTCGGCCACCGCCGTGCTGCTCGCACAATGGGCGCGTCTGCGAAGTTCCTGACCCCAGGCTCCATGATTTACCGATAACACGCGTCGTCCCGTGGGACGACAGTAAGCCAACACCCTTGCGGACCAGGTTAGAGACAAGGGAGTTGGCCGGCGTGTCCAGTACACACGACCCACCGCGTGGGATGGGTCGTTGCGGCAACCCGGCCGCATCGCGGCCGGGCTTTTTCCCGTGCGCCCTCAGCCCTGGTTGGCGGCTTCGTCCCGGACCGCGAAGGATGAGGTCATCGGCAGGCCCTGGAGTGCCAGACCGTCGGCATCCAGCGGCGCCAGCAGTACCTGCACGCAGGCGATCTCCTGCCGGTCTCCGGCCATCTGCAGCCGTGCCTGCCACGGCGTGAGGCCGCTTTCAGCGAAGCTGCCGCACAAGTGTTCGATGCGCCCACGCAGGGTGGGTGGCAACGCCACCGTCCGGGTGTGGAAGGAAACCGTGTCATGGCTTTCCTGTTCGATGATCTCCGCCAGTTGCTGGAACGGGAACGGCCGATGATCCTTCCGGATGGGCCGGGATGTGCCGTCTGCCTGTCCGCCTGTGTTCTCCTGCTTCCATGCCATGAACGCCTGCATCTCCAGCAGCCGTCGCACGGCACGTGTTGCGGCATGTTCCGCGGTGGAACCGGCACCCACGCTGACGACGCGTGTTGCCGGGGTGTCGCCCAGCGCGCAGGCAAGATAGGTAGGAACTGCCGTGGGGCCGGCGACATCGAACAGATGGATGGGCTGGTGCAGACGCTGCGTGGCCATGTCCACGAGCGACTGGATCTGCGTGGGCAGGCTCTCTTCATCCACGCGTTGCAGCCAGGCACGTTGACGCAGGGTGACACCCTGCACGGCGAAGCGGCTTGCGGACACCCATTCCTGTGCCGACAGCAGGCCCTGCAGCAGGGCTTCGTCCGGCGTGGCACCGGCGGCAAGGCCCTGGCTGCTGCTGTACCTGCGTAGCAGGCTGTAGTCGAAATCATCGGCGATGTCCTTCGGCGCGTCGCCCTGTTCGAGGTCCTGCAGGAAAGCCGGGTTCACCAGCGCCAGCGGGACGCACAGCGTCCGGTTCGCCAACAGCGACTGGAAGGTCACCGTGGCCAGCGTGCGTTCCGGCTGGCGGGCGATCAACGGCACCAACTCCGGAAATGCGGTTTCCACGCCGGGCAGCTTGAGATAATCCTTCACCGCCATGCGGGTACAGGGAAGTGTCTGGGCGTAATCGGCCTGGCAGAGGCGGGCGATGGCCGGGTACAGGCTGGCGCGGATGGCCTGCGGGCAATCCATGCCCGAACCACAGGTTTCGATGTCGTAGCCGAGTCGCGCAGTAGTCGCCAGGCGGGCCAGGTGCAGATGGATGCCTTGTTCATCCAGTGGAATGTCTTCGACCTCCAGCTGCAGGGAGTGGGCGATCCGCCTGCCTGCTTCGATTGCTGCGATGTACGGAATCTCGCATTCGAGCGAGGCGACGTCCGCGATGGGCGCCGAAGTCATGGGAAGTGGGCGTGCATTCATCGGTTGATGCTCCTGTGAAGGCGGCAACGCTGCAGTGGAGCGGAGACTGCGAAGGGCGCCGTTGAGACGGGGCCAGGCCGGTCCGCTGCCAGGCAGGCAGCTCGGCTGCGTCTGGCAGGAGCGATGCTGAGCGGGAGCCGGCGTCGCAGGGAGCGCGCTGCCGTTGTATTCATCGGACAGCCGGGAATGTGCGCGTCAACGGGATTCCCATGACGACGGAAGCCTTCCCGATACACGGTGAAAAAGGCAGTCCGGTCAGATTTTTCCCACGCCTAATTTCATGTATTGCTGAGGTGCATCGCGACATGCTCGATGCAGGCAGCAGGGATAAGCCGACTGATGGGTCGGCTTACCCCGCGTTCTTGCGTAGTGCTTATTCGCTTGGCGGCACGGTGGCCTTGGCTTCACTGCCGAAGCCGCCATCGGCATCGGCGGCCAGATACGCAAACACCGTATACGCGGCCACGTTCTGCGCCAGCGCCTTCGGGTCGATCTTGTCCAGGGTGTCGTCGGCCGTGTGGTGCAGATGGAAGTAATCGGTCCCGTCCTGTGCCAGCCACGCCCATGCGCCGCCCTTGGCGGCCAGCGGGCCGACATCCGGGCCCGGACCGCCCTTGTCGGGCGCGTACTCGATTCCCAGCGGCTTGAGCACTTCGGCGATCTGCCGGGTCGCCTCGCGCGAGCCTTCCGGATTCGGCGAGCCGGTATTGAAGGCATAGATCCTGCCCGCGCCGAAGTCGCTTTCCGCCGCCAGCTGGTGCTGCACGATGTCCTTGGCATGCGCCTCGGCATAGGCCTTGCCACCGTACAGCCCCTGTTCTTCATTGGCGAACGCGACGACGCGGATGGTGCGCTTGGGTGCCTGCTTCAGCTGGCCGATGAGGTGCCCGGCCGCCATGGTGATGCCCACGCCGGCCGCATCGTCGATGGCACCGGTGCCCAGGTCCCAGGAATCCAGATGCCCGCCGATGACCACCACTTCCTTGGGCAGCGAACGACCGGTGATTTCGCCGATCACGTTGTAGGAGGTCGCCTTCCCATCCCAGCCGCAGTCCAGGGCCAGTTTCACCGTCGTGCTGCCGCGGGCCACCAGCCGTGCCAGCTGGTCGGCATCGGGCACCGACAGGGCGGCCGATGGCACCGGGGTCAGGCCGTCGTCATAACGGGTGATGCCGGTATGCGGCACGCGATGGGAATCCGTGCCGGCCGAACGCATCAGGAAGCCGACCGCACCCTTGCGGATCGCTTCGGATGGACCCTTGCTGCGGATGGCGCCGCCACGGCCGTAATCGCGGCCATCGCGGTAGGGCAGCATCTGGTAATCAACGAAGGCGATCTTGCCCTGCAGCGAGCCGGCGGGTGCTGCCTGCAGCGCGGCCAGATCGGCGAAGCGCACCACTTCAGCCTGCACCGAGCCACCCGGGCTGCCGCCCAGTGCGGTGATCGCCAGCGGCTGGGCATGGGCGCCGACCACGGCAGCGTTTTCGCTGCGGCGCTCCCATTTCGGGAAAGTGACCGGTTCCTTCCAGACCTTGTCGAAGCCCAGGGCCTTGAAGCGGGCTTCGGCCCAGGCAACGGCGCGCGCGTCGGCTTCGCTGCCGGCGATACGGGGGCCGATTTCGGTGGTCAGTGATTCCACCACTTTCCAGCCGGTGTCGTCGGCCAGCGCCTGTTCGCGCAGCTGCGCGGCGACATCCAGCGAGGCCGGCGGCAGCGTGGTGGCGCGCGGGGCCGCAAAGGCCGGCGAGGCGAGGAGGGCAAGGGACGAAGCGATGGCAAGGACGCGGCGACGCATGGACGACTCCAGCAGCAGGGCATAAGCGTCAGAGCTTAGCAGCGTCATCGACGCGCGCATGGGCCCCAGGTCATGGTCGCCGGAAAAGGCCTATATCAGTAAAACATCCGTGCCGGAAATCCGCGTGGCGCGTGAATTCGTAGAGCGGGGCTCTGCCCCGCTGCGCGTGGTGCATCAGCCGGGCAGAGCCCGGCGCTACGTGGTGCATGGGGTTTCCGTAGAGCGGGGCTCTGCCCCGCTGCGAGTGGTGCTTCGGCCGGGCAGAGCCCGGCGCTACGTGGCGCGTGGGGTTCCCGTTCCAGCCGGGCAGAGCCCGGCGCTACACGCTTACGATTTGAGGTTGTCGCGGATCTCGCGCAGCAGCAGCACTTCTTCGCTCGGGCCCGGGGCGGGTGCTTCTTCCTTCTTGCGCGAAAGACGGTTGATGCCCTTGATCACCAGGAAGATGGCGAACGCCACGATCACGAACTGGATCACGGTGTTGATGAAATCGCCATAGCCGATGACCACCGCCGGAATCTCGGTGCCATCCGCCGCGACACGCGCCGGGGCCAGGGTCCATGCAAGATCCGAGAAATCCACCTGGCCGATCACCCAGCCCAGCGGCGGCATGATGATCTTCTCGACCAGCGCCGTGACGATCTTGCCGAATGCGGCGCCGATCACCACGCCGACCGCGAGATCGATCACGTTGCCGCGGGTGGCGAATTCCTTGAACTCAGTAATGAATCCCATCGATGTCTCCTGGAGG
>JAFAFF010000205.1 GCA_023423605.1 Pseudomonadota bacterium | reverse complement strand
CCGACGCCCGCCGCCGGCAGCGTGGACAGGATGGTCACCGGATGTACCAGGCTCTCATACAGCATGCCCAGCACCAGGTACACGGTCATGATCGCCGCGATCACCAGGATCAGCATCTCCATCGGATCCGAATCGAAACCGAACCCGCCGCCCTCGGCCAGGCGGATATCGCCCGGCATGCGCATGCCATCCACCGTGCTCTTGATGATGGCCTGCGCCTCACCCATGCTGGTGCCCGGCGCCAGGTTGTAGCTGAGCTCCATCGTGGTGTACTGGTTTTCGTGGGTGATCTGCGAAGGCGCCAGTCCGGGCACCTGCTCGGCCACGGCAGTGATCGGCACCATGTCGCCGTTGCCCGCGCGTACGTAGACCTGGTCCAGTGCACCGGGCGTCGCGGTCTGCTCCGGCAGCGCGTTGACCACCACGCTGTACTGGTTGATGTCCGAGTAGATCGTCGAGATCTGGCGCTGGCCGAAGGCACCGTACAGCGCGCCGTCGATGGCACCGACCGACACCCCCAGCCGGGCCGCCTTGGCACGATCGATCACGATGTTCTGGCGCAGTCCGGCATCATCCACGTCGGTACCGACATCGGCCAGCTTCGGATTCTGTTTCAGCACCGCCTGAAGTTTCGGCAACCATTCCTGCAACTGGGCCAGGTCGTTGCCCTGCAGCGAAACGCGGTACTGCGCGCCCTGGCTGGCACCACCGCCATCGTTGCTGGGCAGATCCTGGATGGCCCGCAGGCGCAGCTGCAGGTCCGGATACCGGTCGGCCTTGGCGCTCAGGCGGGCCAGCGCCTGCGCGGTGGTTTCGCGACGGCCGTCGCTGCGCGATTTCAGTTCCACGTTGAACTGTGCGCTGGATCCCTGGCGGCCGCTGCCCAGGCGCACGCCGACCGTCTTCACCGCCGGGTCGGCCATCAGCATGTCGGTGATGCGCCGCTGGCGGTTGACCATGTCCTCGAAGGACACGGTGGCGCTGGAACTCGCACGGCCCCATATCAGGCCGGTGTCCTGCGGCGGGAACGCACCCTTCTTCACCGCGCCGAACAGGAAGATGGTCACCCCGATCAGGATCAGCGGCGTCAGCGACAGCAGCAGCGCATGGCGCAGCGAGAAATCCAGCAGCACCACGTAGACGCGCAGCATGCGGTCATGACCGGCATCCAGCCAGCGGCCGAAACGCGACGGCGTGCCCGCATCGGCATGGGCATTGAGGAAGCGGCTGCACAGCGCGGGCGTGAGCGTGAGCGAGATGATCATCGACACCACGATGGCCGCTACCAAGGTAACGGTGAACTCGCGGAAAAAGGCCCCCATCATGCCCTTGGCGAACAACAGCGGGATGAACACCGCCACCAGCGAGGCGGTGATGGACACGATGGTGAAGCCGATCTCGCGCGCGCCGGTGAGCGCGGCCTGCAGCCGCGGCATGCCCTCGTCCAGGTGGCGCATGATGTTCTCGATCACCACGATCGCATCGTCGACCACGAAACCGATCGCGATCACCAGCGCCAGCAGGCTGAGGTTGTTCAGGGTGAACCCCAGCGCGTACATCACCAGTGCCGCACCGGCCAGCGACAACGGCACCGTCACTGCCGCGATCAGGGTCGGTGCCAGCCGCCGCAGGAACAGCGCCATGGTCAACACCACCATCGCCAGGGCGATCAGCAGAGTGATCTGCACTTCATGCAGCGAACCGCGGATGGTCGGCGTGCGGTCGAAATAGGGGGTGAGCGTCGTGCCAGGCTGCAGGTAGTCACGCAGCGTGGGAATCTGCTCCTTCACGCGGTCCACGGTCTCCACGATGTTCGCCCCGGCGCGCGTGAACACGTACATCACCACCGCCGGCTTGTGGTTGAACCATGCCGCCTGGTAGGCGTCCTGCTGGCCATCGTAGACGTTGGCGATGTCCTGCAGGCGGATCACCCGGCCATTGGATTCGGTCTTGATGACCAGGTTGGCGAAGTCCGCCGCGCGCGCCACCGAATCGTTGGCGATGATCGCGGTGGTGGTATTGCCATCGCTCAGGAACCCGGTCGGCGAGGTGACATTGGCCGCCCGTACGGCGTTGCGCAGGTCATCGGCGGTCAGGCCCAGTGCGTTCATCAGCCGCAGGTTGACGTCCACGCGCACGGCCGGGGTGGAGGCGCCGGCGATGTCCACCGAGGACACCCCGGTGATCTGGCGGATGCGCTGGGCCAGCAGCGAATCGGCCACGTTGTACAGATCATCCGCGGACTGCGTTTCCGAGGTGAGCGCGATGGCGATGACCGGATCGTCGTTCGGATTGGCCTTCTGGAACATCGGCGAGCCGAGCCCGGAGGGCAGGTCGGCCTGCGCCGAATTGATGGCGGTCTGCACATCCAGCGCGGCCGAATCAATGTCGCGGTCGCTCTGGAAGATCATGAACACCAGCGAGCTGCCTTCCGAACTGGACGAGCGCATGCGGTCGATGCCGGGCAGCTGGCCCAGGTGGCGTTCCAGCGGCGCGGTCACGGTGGAAGCCATCGTCGCCGCATCGGCACCTGACTGGTTGGCGTGCACGAAGATCACCGGAATCTGGATGTTCGGCAGCGCCGATACGCCCAGCTTCAGGTAGCAGATCAGGCCGATGACGAACAGGCCGATCGCCAGCAGCGTGGTGCCGATCGGGCGGCGGATGAACATGCCGGAAAGGTTCATCGCCATGCTCCGGTATTGCGTGCTGCCATCGTCACGCCTGCGGCTCCTGTGCGGCCACGTGCCTGCCGGAAGCGCGCAGGGCGCGCTGCTCGCGACGTCGCGCCAGCCATTCGGAGAAGCGTTCCATGTACAGGTAGATCACCGGCGTGGTGTACAGCGTGACCAGCTGCGACAACAGCAGTCCGCCGACGATCGCGATGCCCAGCGGGCGGCGCAGCTCCGAGCCGATACCGCTGCCCAGTGCCAGCGGCAGCGCGCCCAGCATGGCCGCCGCGGTGGTCATCATGATCGGGCGGAAACGCAGCAGGCAGGCGCGGCGGATCGCTTCGTGCGCATTGGCGCCGGCACGGCGTGCCTCGATGGCGAAATCGACCATCATGATGCCGTTCTTCTTGACGATGCCGATCAGCAGCACGATGCCGACGATGCCGTCCACCGACAGGCTGAGGCCGCACAGCATCAGCGCCAGCAGCGCGCCGACACCGGCCGGCGGCAACGTGGAGATGATGGTGATCGGGTGGATGTAGCTTTCGTACAACACCCCCAGCACGATGTAGATGACCACCAGCGAGGCCAGCAGCAGCCACACCACGTCGGTCTGGCTGCCGGTGAATTCCGCTGCCTTGCCGATGAACTGCGCATGCACCTGCGAAGGCAGCTGCAGCGCCTCCTGGGTTTCCTGGATGGCCTTCACCGCCGCCGACAGCGAGTACCCGTGCGCCACGTTGAAGGAAATGGTCACCGCCGGCAGCTGCTGCTGGTGGCTGACCACCAGCGGTGCGCTGGTGACCTTGCCTTCGGCCAGCGCCGACAGCGGAATGATGCCGCCGGCACCGACGGTGATGCCGGTGTTCTGGTTGCCGATGCCGGTCGCGGTTGAGGAGTTGGACGAAGTCACCTGGCCGAAGCTGGTGGCGTTGGTGCCGGTCAGCGCGCCGGTGCCATTGGATGCCACCGCCAGCTGTTCCATCAGCGCGGTGCTGGTACGGAATTCCGGTGCCACTTCCAGCACCACGCGATACTGGTTGAGCTCGGTGAAGATGGTGGAGATCTGGCGCTGGCCGAACGCATCGTAAAGCGTGTCGTCGATGGTCTGCATCGGCACGCCCAGCACGCTGGCCTTGTCGCGGTCGATGGTCAGTTCAAGCGCACGGCCCTGGTTGGACAGATTGTTGTCCACGTCGGCCAGTTCCGGGCGCTGGCGCAGCGCCTCGGTCATGCGGACGGCCTGCCGGCCGACTTCCGCGGCATCCACGTCGGACAGCACGAACTGGTAGTCGGTGGCCGCCACGCGGGTGTCCAGGGTGACGTCCTGCACCGGCTTGAGGTACAGGGCGATGCCGGGAATGTCCGCGACCGCATCCTGCAGGCGGGGCAGGATGACGTCCAGGCCGTCGCGCTGGCCGCGCTCCTTCAGCACGATGGACAACTGGCCCTGGTTGAGCGTGGGATTCATGGTGCCGGCGCCGATGAAGGCCGATACGCCGGTGACCGCCGGATCCCGGCGCAGCGCCTGGGCGACGGCTTCGGTGCGCTGCTGCATCTGCGGGAATGCGATGTTCTGGTCAGCCTGGACCACGGCGGTGATCTGCCCGGTGTCCTGGTCGGGCAGCAGGCCCTTGGGAATCAGCACATACAGCAGCACGGTCAGCACCAGCGCGCCGCCGGCCACCACCAGGGTGAAGCGCTGGTGCACCAGCACCCAGTCCAGGCTGCGCTCGTACAACCCGACGGTGCGTGTCCACAGGTTTTCCTTCCCGGCCGCCGCCGCCCGTTCGTGCGCGTCCTCGCCCTCCGGCAGTTCGTCCGGCTTGAGCAGGTAGGCGCACATCATCGGCGTGAGCGTCAGCGAAATCAGCATCGACAGGGTCACGGCGATGCTCAGCACCCAGGCGAATTCATGGAACAGGCGACCGGTGACGCCGGGCATCAGCAGCAGCGGCAGGAACACCGCCACCAGCGAGACGGTCAGCGACAGCACCGTGAAGCCGATCTGCCGCGCACCGATCTCGGCCGCTTCCTGGCCGCTCTTTCCCTGTTCGATGTAGCGCACGATGTTCTCGATCATCACGATCGCGTCGTCCACCACGAAACCGGTCGCCACCACCAGCGCCATCAGCGAAAGGTTGTCCAGCGACATCCCGGCGAAGGACATCACCGCGAACGTGCCGGCCAGCGACAGCGGCACCGCCACCGACGGGATGATGGTCGCCCACAGCCGCCGCAGGAACAGGAAGATCACCGCCACCACCAGGCCGATGGTGAGGATCAGGGTGAACTGCACTTCGTGCACGGAGGCGCGGATGGTTTCTGTGCGGTCGGAGAAGATGTCCAGGTGCACATCGGCCGGCAGCACGCCCTGCAGCTGCGGCAGCAGAGCGCGCACGCGTTCGACGGTCTGCACGATGTTCGCGCCCGGCTGGCGACGCACTTCCAGCAGCACCGCCGGCTTGCCGTCGGCCCAGGC
>JAFAFF010000202.1 GCA_023423605.1 Pseudomonadota bacterium | reverse complement strand
CGGACCGCGCTGGCGCGGGCACTGGCCACACGGCCGGACGCGTTGCTGCTCGACGAACCTTTCGCGGCGCTTGACCACGACCTGCGCGCGCACCTTCGGCGCGAACTGCAACGGGTGCTCGAAGAGAGCGGCATTCCCATGCTGCTGATCAGCCATGACCCGCAGGACGTAGCAGTATTCGGGCAGCAGGTGGTCCGGCTGGCCGAAGGTCGCGTGCAGCCGTGATGCCGGCACGGGCACTCACCGGTCCGCCACATGCATTGGCCTACAACTCACGCGTTGATGGATGACGCCGCGGAGGCGCAATGAGCGAGTTGTGGGAACTGGGCATGCCATGGTACGAGTTCGTGCTGCGTGCCGTTGCGGTATATGTGGTGGTGCTGCTGATGACCCGCCTGAGCGGCAAGCGATCAATCGGCCAGACCACGCCTTTTGACGTGTTGGTTATCGTGCTGCTCGGCACTGCGGTACAGAACTCGCTGATCGGCGAGGATACCTCACTGCTCGGCGGGCTCATCCTGGCGGCGACGCTGCTGGCGTTGAACTGGCTGGTCGGTTATGTGACCGCGCGCTGGAAGCGCTTCGACCGGATGGTGGAAGGCACGCCGGTGGTGCTGGTGCGCAAGGGCGAGGTGTACTGGAACGAACTCCGGCGCTGCAACGTTTCACCGGCCGACCTGGACGTGGCCATGCGTACCAACGACTGTCGCGACCATGCCGAGATCGATCTGGCGATGCTGGAAACCTCCGGCTCGATCACCGTGCAGAAACGCCGCGATTGACGTGGCGCGGACTGCACATTGCGCCGACACGCCGAAGACATCGGCCTGCGTATCGTGGCTGTCACGTCATCCACGGTGAGGCAGCATGGTCGGCAAACGCGAGCAGGGCGAAGTGCGGGTACAGGCTGATGCCTGGCTGCGCGATGAGCCGGCATTGCCCTTGCCCGGCCACGGCCAGACGCTGCAGCGTTGGCGCGCGCTTGCGCGGATGGGCGCACACGACCTGTGCCTGGCCAAGGTGCTGGAAGCGCACCATGATGCGGTGGCCATCCTGGCCGGGCTGCATCATCCGCCAGCGCCCGAAGGTGGCCTGATGGCGGTGTGGGCGGCGCATGCGCCCGGCAGCGTGCTGGCCTTCGATGCACGGCGCGGCACGGTGAGCGGCGAGAAAGCGTGGTGTTCCGGTGCCGATCTCGTCGATGCCGCTCTGGTCACCGTGCGCGATGAAGCGGGCGACTGGCTGCTGAAGGTGGATATCGATGAAAGCGTGACCATGCAGCAATCCGCATGGGCGGCACCGGGCATGGCCTCGGTGCGCTCGGCGACGGCGCGTTTCAACGCCACGCCAGCGGTTCCGGTCGGCACCGTGGATGCCTATCTGCAGCGCCCGGGGTTTTGGCATGGCGGCGCAGGCATCGCGGCGGTTTGGTTCGGGGCCGCCGCGCAGTTGGCGGAAAGCGTGCGCGGAAGTGCCGGCGGAGAACTGCGGGAGCGGCTGCTGGGCTGCATCGGCATGGCGCTGGGCCCGGCGGCGGCCAGCCTGCGCGAGCTGGCCAGCGCCATCGACGCCGAACCCGGCAGTACCCACCAGCAAGCCGTGGTGCTGGCGCGCAGCGTGGTGGAACGCGCCTGCGTGGAGGTGCTGGATCTGGCCGGGCGCGCGCTTGGCCCCGCACCGATGTGCCTGGATGGCGAGCATGCCCGGCGCTGGGCGGATCTCACCGTCTTCATCCGCCAGAGTCACGCTGATCGAGACTGGGCCACGCTTGGCGCAGCCATGAAGCAGGGGGACGCGCCGTGGAGGCTGTAGGCAGGCTGGACGGTCATGGGACGGGTGAATCCTCGTGGGCGCGCTGCGCATGGCTGTGGCAACGAGCGGACACGCCATTGCCGCAGCTGGTGGGCGCTGCCCGGCGCCTGCTGGTGGTTGCCCCGCATCCGGATGACGAAGTGCTTGCCTGCGCCGGACTGATGCGCCTGGCGGCAGATGCCGGCGTGGACGTCCATGTGGTGGCGGTGACCGATGGCGAAGCGTGTTACCCGGATGATCCCTGGTGGACGCCCGACCGCCTGCGCAGGCAGCGACGCCAGGAACTGCGCGACGCATTGCATGCGCTTGGTCTGGCGCGCACGGGCATCACCCATCTGGCCATCGACGACGGCGGCGTCAGCGCCGCCGAAGAAGCCCTGGGCGACGCGCTGTGTGGCGAGGTGCGGCACGATGACCTGGTGCTTGCTCCCTGGCGTCATGACGGGCACCCGGATCATGAAGCGAGTTTCCGCGCCGCCCGGCAAGCGGTGCGCCACGCCACCGCCAGGCTTCTGGAATATCCGGTATGGGGCTGGCACTGGCTGGATCCGTGTGTTGCGCAACACGCCTGGGCGCATCCCCGGCTGCTGGACGTACGTTCCCATGCGATGGCCAAGCAGGCCGCCATCGCCTGTTTCCGTACCCAGACCGGCGCCGTGGAGCGGCTGCAAAGCCCGCCGATCCTTCCGGCGCACGTGCTGGCGCGATTTGGCCGCAGCCGCGAGGTCTTTCTTGCATGAACATGAGCGCCTACTTCGATGAACTGCACGCCCGTGCTGACCCGTTCGGTTATCACCGTTCCTGGTATGAGGCACGCAAGCGTGCATTGCTGCTGGCGAGCCTGCCACACGCGCGTTATCCGCGCGGCTGGGAGGCGGGGTGCTCCAACGGCGTGCTTACCCGTGAACTGGCCAGCCGCTGCGACTGGCTGCTGGCCACCGACCTGAGCGCCGCCGCCCTGCAACAGGCGCGACAGTCCACGCGCCACCTGCCGCATGTGCGGCTGCAGCAGGCACGTCATCCGGAACAGTGGCCGGAAGGCCACTTCGATCTGATCGTGTGCAGCGAGATGGGCTATTACCTGTCGGCCGCCGAACTGCCGGCGCTGCGCGACGGCCTGCATGCCGCGCTTGCGCCCAATGGGTTGCTGGTGGCGTGCCACTGGCGCGTGCCGTTCGCACAGGCACGCTGCAGCGCCGAGGCGGTACATGCAGCCCTTGGTGAGCACCTGGCGACGGTGTTCGCTTATCGTGACGATGACTTCCTGCTGCAGGGCTGGGCGCGCGCACCGGCATCGGTCGCGGCTGCGGAGGGACGGCGATGATCGGGGTGTTGATACCCGCCCATGATGAAGCGGAGAGCATCGGCGCATGCCTGGCCTCGGTGCAGGCCGCGGCGCGCCATCCTGCGCTTCGCGGCGAGGACGTGCGGGTGATGGTTGCGCTGGATGCGTGCATCGACAGCACCGGCTGGCAGTGTCGGCTGGCCGGCGTGGAGACCCTGGAACTGCAGGTGCGCTGTGTCGGCGCCGCGCGTGCGGCCGCTGCCGCCCATCTGGTTGCGCAGGGCGCGCGCTGGCTGGCCAGCACCGACGCCGACAGCCGCGTGCCCGCCGACTGGCTGGCTGCACAGCTGGCCTGCGGACACGATGTCTTCTGCGGGGTGGTGGACCTGCTGGCCGGCAGCGAGGACGAGCAGGTACTGCGCAGGCATCTGCACCTCACCGAACGCTGGGGCGACGGGCACGGCCGTATCCACGGCGCCAATCTGGGTGTATGTGCGCGGGCGTATGCGGCTGCTGGTGGATTCGCGGCGATGCCCTGCCACGAGGATGTAGCGCTCGTGGCACGGCTGCATGCCGGCGGCGCGCGTATCCACTGGGGCGGCAGCCCGTGCGTCATGACCAGCGCCCGCCGCAGCGGACGCGCACCGGACGGCTTTGCCGCCCATCTGTTGGCGCTGGAGCGGAGCCTGGACGTAGCCGTCGGCCTGCTGGGCAATGCGGCCTGACGCGAGGACGACGGCGATGCCCATGTGCATGAAGATCGTTTTCTGAAAGCCGGCGTGTCCTGATGATGGCCCAATACGCCTGCGCCGCTACACGGGCGCACCCGGAATGCAGTCGTTGGCAACGGGATATGGCTGTATGAAGCAAGGAGGATGCGTTGCGGACGCGGGTTCGAGTCCCGCCAGCTCCACCACCTGGCTGTTGGGGGGCCAATACCCAGGTGAAGGGGCTGTACTGGTTTCGACGTGGCGAGCAATCTGCGTGGACAGCCCGAGAGGCGACCGACGTAATCGGCGCAACAACCATAATCGCCAATCAGGACGATTATCATCAGGTCCGTTTCGCGGCCTGATCCACGCAAGCGCACGTGGTCATCGAACGCGCAGCCACCCCGCCGGAAACGGCGGGGTGGTTCTTTACCGGGGGCGCAGCCTGTCCGGCGGTGGTGACGGGCGCGCGGGACCGCTACACTGCATGGCCATGCATTACCGCCTGTTCCTGCTCGATCTGGATGACACCCTGCTGGATTTCCGCGCGTCGGAAAGGCTGTCGTTCGAACGTACGCTGCATGGCTTCGGGATAACGCAGCACGCCGATTCGCTGTTTGCCGATTACCAGGCGGTGAACCGGCAGCTGTGGCAGGAGCTGGAAGGCGGACGGGTGGACAAGGAATTCCTGAAGGTGGAGCGCTTCCGCCGCGTGCTCGGCCAGCACCGCATCGATATCGATCCGGTCGCCGCCAGCCACGCCTACCTGGAGTGGCTGCCGCAGACCGTGGTGCTGGTGAAGGGTGCCCGGGCGCTGTGCGAGGCGCTGTCGGCGCACGGACAGATCGGCATCATCACCAATGGCATCGAACAGGTACAACGCCGGCGCATCGCCTGTTCCGGCCTGCAGGACCTGATCGGTTTCGTGGCCACGTCCGAGGCCTGCGGGCATGCCAAACCGGACGAACGCTTCTTCGATTACACCACGCGCATGGCCACGGCATTCGTGAAGCGACAGACCCTCATCATCGGCGACCGCCTGGAAGCGGACGTGCTGGGTGGCAACCGCTTCGGCATCGACAGCTGCTGGTTCAATCCGCACGGCGCAAGCAATGAAAGCGATGCGCTGCCCACCTATGAAGCGGCACGGCTGGACAGCATCCATGGCCTGCTGGGCGGTGGTACGGTCGCCGTAGTGGACGACGCCGCAGGGCAGGGAACGCTCAGTCGTCCTTTCGGCGTCCGCTGAAATCCAGCGGGCGTGCGCCTTCGGCGTCCTTTCCGGTGTTCCATTCCAGCCGGTCGCAGCGGCTTTCGCGCCTGGCCACCTGCGGCGGCAGGTCCTTGACGTGCGCCGGCTCGGTGCAATGGCCATACATGGCCGAATCATCGTAGGTGGCACAGGCGGCCAGCCCGCAGAGCAGCCCGCACAACGCCATACCACGAAAGAGCCTGGTCCTTTCCATCATGCACTCCGGAATCTCGGCGGAAAACGCAGCGTACCCGATCCTGGCGTCGTGGAGCAGGGCTCTGTCCCGCTGGGGCGTTCTTCACGTTGCACGCAATGCATACACCGGGCACGCGTCATCCTTACGCCATTCTGCTTACGCTGGAGCTGGATACCGCAATCGCGTACGACGCGAAGGAGCAGATTGATGACCCAGAGCATTCCCGAAGGCACGCTGGTGGTGGTGGCCGATGGTGCTTCGGCGCGTGTGTTCACCAGCATCGGCAGTGGTGCCGCCCTGAAGCTGAAACAGGAGGATGAGCTGAAACTGCGCGATGTCAGCGAACAGGGCGTTTCCGGCCAGGGACCGTCCGGTTCCATGCCCAACGACATGAGCATCACCCAGCTCAACGAGGCGACGTTCGCCAAGCAACTGGCGGGACAGCTCAACGAGGACGCGCTCAACAACCGCTATGCCCATCTGGTGCTGGTGGCCGATCCGCAGACGCTGGGCAGGATTCGTCCGCAGCTGCACAAGGAGGCGCAGGCACGCCTGGTGAAGGATCTCGCCAAGGATTTCATCAATGCACCGCTGGAAGACATCGAGCGGGCGCTTTCCTGATGTCCACGGTGGACGGACAGGGTGCGCAAGGCGAAGAGCCACTGCGCGCGGACATCGATCAGTCACGCGGCTGGCTGCTGCTGCAGTTCGGTGCGACGTGGTGCGGGCATTGCCAGGCCGCCCGGCCGGCGGTGCAGGCGTTCCTGCAACAGCATGCCGGACTGGCGGAGCGCTGGGTGGAGGACGGCAAGGGGCGGCCGCTGGGCCGTTCCTTCGCGGTAAAGCTGTGGCCGACCCTGGTGCTGCTGCGCGATGGCGTGGAAGTGGCGCGCGTGGTGCGGCCTCGTACGCCGGATGACCTGCAGCCACTCGCCACCGCGCTGGTCTGACATCGTCGGGTAATCGCCGATCGGCCGGCCGCATGTTTCGTAGAGCCGGGCTTTGCCCGGCTGATGTTCACCGAGCAGCGGGGGCGGAGCCCCGCTTTACGTGGTGGTCCGGCAGGTTCGGCGGTGCTAGGATCGGCTTTATATCGATCCAAATTCACCGGGGAGCCTGTCGATGTTGAACCGCTGGAGAGTCGCCGCCACCGTGGTGGGCATGATGGCCGGTCTTGCCAACGCGCACGCCGCCAGCGTCGGAGAGCGTGCCTTCGCCGCCGTCGATCCGTTCATCGGCACGGCGGGCGAGGGGCACACCTATCCGGGTGCCACGGTGCCGTTCGGCATGGTCCAGCTGAGCCCGGATACGCGCATCCAGCCGCGCGAAAAAGCGTATGACTGGGCCGCCGGCTACCGGCATGACGATTCCAGCATCGTCGGCTTCTCGCACACGCATTTTTCCGGCAGCGGCCATTCCGATCTCGGCGATGTGCTGCTGATGCCCTACACCGGCGACCGCGGCCTGGAACGCGGCGATCCCGAAGTGCCCACCAGCGGTTACGCATCGCGGTTCCGCCACGACGATGAGCGTGCCGAACCGGGGTATTACGCGGTCACCCTCGACGATGCCCATGTACGCGCGGAGCTGACCGCCAGCAGCCGTGTGGGCGTGCACCGTTACACCTATCCCGCCGGTACGCCGGCCAGGGTGCTGCTGGACCTGCGCACCAGCCTCTACGATTATCCAGGCAAGATCCTGTGGTCGCGCCTGCGCCTGCGCGAGGATGGAACGCTGACCGGCTTCCGGGAAACCCGCGGCTGGGCGCCGGGACGGCAGTTGTATTTCGCGATGCGTTTTTCGCGCCCGGTAAAGGCCCACGAACTGCACAACACCGAAACCGATATCGCCTACAAGGGCTTTCCGCCGCCGGGCCACCAGTCGCCGAAGCAGCGCGCGCAGATCGAGGGCCGGCAACTGGTCGGCACCTTCGATTTCGGCATGCTGGATGCCCCGCTGGTGATCACCGTCGCGCTGTCGCCGGTGAGCGAGGCGGGCGCCATCGCGAACCTGGAAGCGGAAGTGCCGGGATTCGATTTCGACAAGGTGCGCGCCGATGCTCGCCGGCAGTGGTCTGATGCGCTGGCGGTGCTGGACATCGAAGCGCCCGAGCATGACCGCCGCAGCGCCTATACCGCGCTCTACCACACCCTTCTGGGCCCGACACTGTTCATGGACGCCGATGGCCAGTACCGTGGTTCGGACAATGCCGTGCACCGTGCCGAAGGCTTCACCAACTACTCGACGTTCTCGTTGTGGGATACCTACCGCGCCCTGCATCCGCTGCTGACCCTGGTACAGCCGGAGAAGCGCAACAGCGATTTCATCAATTCGCTGATCGCGCACCAGCAGCACAGCGCCTACGGCATGCTTCCGGTATGGGCATTCCACGGCCAGGAAACGTGGTGCATGATCGGCTACCACGCCGTGCCGGTGATCGCCGATGCGTACCTGAAGGGCATTCGCGGTTTCGACGCCGACAAAGCCCTGGATGCGATGGTCGCCACGGCCAACTACGGACCTTACGATGGCATCGCACAATATCGCGAGCTGGGCTGGGTGCCGATCGACGAGGAGGGCGAGGCGGCCAGCAAGACGCTGGAATACGCCTACGACGACTGGACCATCGCGCGCATGGCGCAGGCGCTGGGCCGCAGCGACGTGCAGCAGGCATTCGACAAGCGTGCCGGCAACTGGCGCCATGCCTTCGATGCCGATACCGGCTTCATGCGCGCGCGCAACCGCGATGGCAGTTTCCGCACGCCGTTCGATCCCGATGCCAGCGGCTACGGGACCGATTACACCGAAGGCAATGCCTGGCAGTATTCGTGGTATGTGCCGCAGGATGTTGCCGGGCTGGCGACGGCGCACGGCGGCAACGATGCGCTGCTGGCGCGGCTGGACCAGGTCTTCGAGGCCAAAGTGGACCCGGCCGTGTTCGAGCACATGGAGGACATCACCGGGCTGATCGGCTGGTATGCGCATGGCAACGAACCCAGCCACCACGTGGCCTACCTGTATGCCCACGCCGGCCAGCCGTGGCGTACCCAGGCACGCCTGAAGCAGATCATGGATACCCAGTACGCCGACCGTCCCGATGGACTGGCCGGCAATGACGATCTCGGCCAGATGTCGGCGTGGTATCTGTTCACCGCCCTGGGCTTCTATCCCGTGGCGCCCGGAAGCGGTGAATACATCATTGGCCGTCCGTTCCTGCCCAAGGCGACCCTGAACCTGCCCAACGGCAAGCGCCTGCGCATCGTGGCCGAAGGACTGGATGCCGGCCACGGCTACATCGGTTCGGTGCTGCTCAACGGCAAACCGCTGCAGCGGGCCTTCCTGCGCCATGACGAGATCATGGCCGGCGGCGAACTGCGTTTCGTGATGCAGGCCGAGGCCAACATGGCCTGGCCGGGGCAGGGCGCTGAGCAGCCGTATTCGATGTCCGTGCCAGGGGCCGCTGGAACAACCTGATCGCCAGCACCCCGGTTTACCGATGGCGGGACATCGGGGCAGGGGGGCACGATCAGGGCCGGTCCCTTGTTGGAGAGGACGCGTGTTCCTTGCAGGCATGGTGTGCAGAATGTGCGCAGCCATCTTCCTGCAGATGGTGCTGGCGTCCGGGGTGAGCGCCGACGGGTCGGCAACGGCGTCAGCGCCGTCTCCTGCGGCCGCTCTGAAGGCGGGGCAGGCGACACTGACGCTGATTCCAGCCCACGACATCGAGCACGATTACCGACCTGTACAGATTAGCGTGACCGATCTCGATGGCGATGGAACAGCGGAGATCATCTACGTCTACACGTCCACCTGGACCGGCGGCACCTCGGTGCAGAAGAATGAGCTGGTGGTCATGACCGCGCTGGGCCCTGGCTACCGGCGGGGCCTGCCGGCGTACCCCGGCACCAACCGGGTCGATGATGAGGATCATGCTGCGGTACGTGCCTCGGGTTATGCGGCCCAGGACTCGGTTCACCTGCCGGGAGCGCTGGAGCGGCTGGAGATCATCGACGGGGAAATCGAGGCGACGTTCGTGGGCGGCCGGGTTCAGCGCTCTGTTTCGAGGAAACATCGGCGGCGCGCGGTCCTGCGTGCCCACCCGCCGGAAGGCACAGATGGCGCTGGTCGTGGCGCTCCGGAGTACTGGTCCGCGATTTCAGGGAAAGGGCCGCCGAGCCGTTGCCCTGACATCGCTCAGGTGTCTCTCTCAGATGTCGATCAGCCCATCGGTGCGGGCGCGCATCAGCGCTGCGGGCGTATCGATGTCCTGCGCCAGAGTGTCGCCCTGCAGCAGGAACAACTCGGTTGGATCCAGCTGCCGGAGACGGGCACGGAAACCTGCGTCGCGGTGCGCGGTGCCAATCGTGGTGAACCAGTGCCCCGGGACGATCGCGGGTACGCTGGGCAGGCCGTCGAGCGCCGTTGCCGCGCAGCCGGACGAGGCCATGCGCGCGCCGCGAAGCAGGGCTTCAAGGTGTGCGGTCGACAACGCTGGCTGGTCGCAGACCAGCACCAGCACGTAGGCGGATGCGGCAACCTGCGGCCCAGCGGCACGCAGGCTGCCGGCAAGTCCAGTAGAGGGATCGGCATTGATGGCAATGTGATGCGGAAGATCCGCCAGTGCATCGGCGAGCGGCCCGCATTCGCTGTCGAGCACCACGACCAGTCGGTCCGGTACGGTGTCCAGAGCGAGGCGGGCAGCGCGATGGATCAGGGTTTCTCCTTGTCGCGCAAGCAGTTGCTTGGGCTGACCCAGCCGACGGCTGCCGCCCGCGGCCAGCACGACCACGGCATGTCGCGCCGACCGATTCATGTGCGTCGCAGTGAAGGATCGTGAAGCCACGCCTGCAGTTCGGCAGCGATGCTCAGCGCGATCGCCTCCGGTCCGCGACCTCCCAGCTGCAGGCCGACCGGAGAGTGCAGGCGTACGGCAAGCGATTCGCGCTGGGGTTGGGAAAGCAGCAGGAACAGATCCTCGCGACGACGCGTCGGGCCGAGCAGGCCAATGAATGGCGTGGTGGTTGTCGTGAGCCGGACCAGCGCGTCGAGGTCAAGCTCGAAATTGTGATGCATCACAAGCACGGCATCGGGAACCGGCGTGCCGGACAGGACATCCTCGGAAAGCGCGTCCTCGGCCTTGACCGGGCAGCGTGCGCGCCAGGCGGTGCGCGGTTCCAGTACGCGCACCTGCCAGCCCAGACCCTGCAGATGGGCAACCAACGGCGCGGCTTCAGGCCCGGCGCCCAGCAGCAAGGCACGCGGCGGCGGTGTCCATTCCAATGTCCACTGCCGACGGCCCGCTGGCCAGGCGGGCGGCTCCGTAGCCAGCAAACACGCAGCCACCTGGGTGGCGCAGGAGAAACGAACCGCGCCGTCGATGCCGAGCATCAGCTGCAGGGGGCCACGTCCGTCCAGCCACGCTGCGAACACCTCCGCACAGCCGGGCACTGCGGCAAGCGGTACCAGTGCTATGTATTGGTGGCCGCGGCAGCCGACCGCGCTTCCGGAAAACAGGGCGGAATCGTCGCGGGTATCGATATCGAGCCAGTCGAGCCGCGACGTGGTTGCTGCAACGCATGCACGGCGTTGCAGCTCTGGTTCGAGGCAGCCACCACTGAGCCATCCAACGTGTCGATCAGCGCTGAACAGGACAGACCCGCCAGCGCGTGCATAGGTTGATCCTGCGGTCTCCAGCACGACGGCCAGTGTGCACCAGCCCGGCTCCACGTGGGATTCGTTCGACAGCCGGGCAGAGCCCGGCTCTACGTGAGGTTTCCGTGCCGGGCGAGCATCGCCGGGCGTTGCGGCGATGATGTCCATGGCCGCTTCGAGCACACGGGCCAGGCCAGCGTCGTGCACCTGGACTATTGCGGTCGATGGCTGCCGGTTCATGCCACGTCGGGCAGGCCGGCCAGGAGCTTGTCCAACGTCAGGGGATAGTCGCGTACGCGTACGCCGGTCGCGTTGTATACCGCGTTGGCGACCGCCGCGCTGACGCCGCACAGGCCCAGTTCGCCCACGCCCTTGGCCTTCATCGGCGAAGACACCGCATCCGCTTTCTCCAGGAACATCACCTCCTGGTGCGGTACATCGGCATGCACGGGCACTTCGTAGCCGGCCAGGTCGTGGTTCACGAAGAAGCCAAGCCGGGTATCGACAGCCAGTTCCTCGGACAACGCCGCGCCGATCCCCATCGTCATCGCGCCGATCACCTGGCTGCGCGCGGTCTTCGGGTTGAGGATGCGCCCGGCCGCGCATACCGCGAGCATGCGGCGGATGCGGCTCTCGCCGGTGGCAATGTCCACACCGACTTCGACGAAGTGCGCGGCGAAGGTGGACTGCTGGTATTTCTCCTGCAGTTCCGCGAATTCGATGCTGTCTTCGGCCACCAGTTCGCCATCGGCGGCCGCCTTGCCCAACCTCACCGATTGGCCGTCCGCGATGACGCGGCCGTCGCTGAACTGCGCTGTTTCCGGGTCCAGGCCGAGCTTGCGCGCCACCGAAGCGCGAAGTGCCATGCAGGCCGCATAGACGCCGGCAGTGGAGCTGTTGGCCCCCCATTGCCCACCGGAGCCGGCGGATACCGGAAAGCGGGAATCGCCCAGTTTCACCGTTACGCTGTCCAGTTCGACGCCGAGCATTTCTGCCGCAGTCTGCGCGATGATGGTGTAGCTGCCGGTGCCGATGTCGGTCATGTCGGTCTCTACCGTCATATGCCCGTCGGCATCCAGCCGCACGCGGGCACCGGACTTCATCACCAGGTTGTTGCGGAATCCGGCGGCCATGCCCATGCCGACCAGCCAACGGCCGTCGCGCTGCAGCGCGGGCGTGGCCGACCGCTTGTCCCAGCCGAACCGCTCGGCGCCCGAACGCAGACATTCCACCAGTTGCCGCTGCGAGAACGGACGCTCGGGGTTGCCGGGATCAACCTGGATGTCATTGCGGATGCGGAACTCGACCGGGTCCAGCCCCAGTTTCTCGGCCATTTCGTCCATCGCGATTTCAAGCGCCATCAATCCGGGCGTCTCGCCCGGTGCGCGCATTGCATTGCCCTCGGGCAGGTCCAGATGGGTCAGACGCAGGCCGGCCAGGCGGTTCTCGCCGGCATACAGCAGCTTGGTCTGCTGTACCGCTTCTTCCGGCGAACCGCCGGGCAGGTTGCCCGACCAGGACTCATGGCCGATGGCCGTCAGGGTGCCTTCGGCGGTGGCGCCGAGGCGGATGCGCTGCAGCGTGGCAGGGCGATGGGTGGTGTTGTTGGCGATCAGCGGGCGGGCCAACGCCACCTTGACCGGGCGCCCGGTCGCGCGCGCGCCCAGCGCGGCGAGCAGCACGTCGGCGCGGATGAACAGTTTTCCGCCGAAGCCACCGCCGATGTACGGCGACACCAGGCGCACGTTGTCCTCCGCGATGCCGAGCGTGGTCGCCAGGTCCTTGCGGCCCCACGCCACCATCTGGTTGGAGGTCCACACAGTCAGCTGGTCGCCTTCCCACATGGCCAGCGATGCATGCGGCTCCATCATCGCGTGCGACTGGTCAGGCGTGTGGTATGTGGCATCCAGGGTGACCGGGGCCTCGCCGAAGGCTTTTTCGAAGTTGCCGACCCGCGCATCCGGGTCGGTGTCCTGCAGCGTGCCGCCTGCGTCCCTGGTCGCTTCAAGGTCGAAAGCTCCCTTGCTGGGCGCATAGCGGATCTTCACCCGATCGGCGGCGGCGCGTGCCTGTTCGAAGGTCTCGGCCACCACCAGCGCCAGCGCCTGGTGATAGTGATGGATCTCCGGCCCGCCCAGCAGTGGCGCGGCGTTGCGCTCAGAGTTGTGCAGCGTGCCGGCGTTGTCAGCGGTGACGATCCCCAGCACGCCCGGGGAGCGTCGTGCAGCGTCCAGGTCCATGGCGGCCACGCGGCCCTTGCCGATGCCTGCGCCCACCACCTGACCGTAGGCCGCGCCTGCCGCGATATCGTGGCGTTCGTAGGCATAGGGCGCGTGACCGGTGGTCTTCAGCGGGCCGTCGATGCGGTCGTGCGGCTGGCCGACCACCTTCAACTGGTCGATGGGATTGCGGTCCGCGGGTGTGTCGAATTTCATGCTGTGTTCCTCGCCTGCAGCAGCACCGAGGCCAGCGTGCGTTCGGCAAGCTGGACCTTGAAGTGGTTGTCCGACGTCGGCGTGGCTCCTTGCAGCAGGCTGGCCATGACCGCGCCTGCGCCCTGCGGCAACAGCGCGTCGGCGGCGTCGCTGCGCCAGGGCTTGTAGGCCACCCCACCGAGCGCGACACGGCCAGTGCCATCGGCGCGGATCACAGCGGCCACCGATACCAGCGCGAACGCATAGGACGCGCGGTCACGCACTTTGCGGTAGATATGGGTGCCGCCGAGCGGCCGTGGCAGGACGACGGCGGAAATCAGCTCGCCAGCGTCGAGCACCGTTTCAATGTGGGGCGTGGAGCCGGGCGGGCGGTACAGCCCGCCAAGCGGAAGGGTGCGCGAGCTGCCATCCGGACGCAGCGTTTCCACCTGCGCATCGAGTGCCATCATCGCCACCGCCATGTCGCTGGGATGGGTGGCGATGCAGGTCGGGCTGGTGCCGATGACTGCCAGCTGGCGACTGACGCCGCCGATGGCCGCGCAGCCGCTGGCGGGCAGGCGCTTGTTGCACGGTTGCGCGGTGTCGTAGAAATACGGACAGCGCGTACGCTGCAGCAGGTTCCCGGCGGTCGTGGCCTTGTTGCGCAGCTGGCCCGAAGCGCCGGCCACCAAGGCACGCGTCAGCAGCGCATGATCGCGGCGCACGCGCGCATCGGCTGCCAGGTCGGTATTGCGCACCAGCGCGCCGATGCGCAGGCCACCATCGCCGATGGATTCGATGGTGTCCAGCTTGAGGCCGTTGACATCGACCAGATGCAGCGGCGCTTCGATCTCCAGCTTCATCAGGTCCAGCAGGTTGGTGCCGCCAGCGATGAAACGCGCGCCACGGTGCCGCGCTGCGGCGGCTACGGCCTCGGCCGGAGTTCCGGCCTTTTCGTAGGTGAAGGCTCTCATGCGCGATGGCCTCCCACGTCTTCGATGGCTTCGATGATGTTCGAGTAGGCGCCGCAGCGGCACAGGTTTCCGCTCATGCGTTCGCGGATCTCTTCGCCTGAAAGCGGCGTCGCCGCGGACAGGTCCGCCGTCACGTGGCTGGGAATGCCATCCTTGATTTCCTGCAGAACGGCCACCGCCGAACAGATCTGGCCGGGCGTGCAGTAACCGCACTGGTAACTATCATGGTGAACGAAGGCCGCCTGCATCGGGTGCAGCTTTTCCGGTGAGCCGAGCCCTTCGATGGTGGTGATCTCGGCGCCGTCATGCATCACTGCAAGGGTCAGGCAGGCATTGATGCGGCGACCGTCCAGCAGCACCGTGCAGGCACCGCACTGGCCATGGTCGCAGCCCTTCTTGGTACCGGTCAGCTGCAGGTGCTCGCGCAGGGCGTCGAGCAGCGATACACGGGTATCCAGATGCAGCCGATGGCGCCTGCCGTTGACCTTCAAGGACACATCGGCCATGACCGGAGCGCGTGCGGGTTCCGGGGTGCCCGGCGCGTCAGCCATGGCGGTGGGCAGCGCCAGGACGGACGCCGAGCCCGCGCTCAGCTTCAGCAGATCGCGCCGGCTGAGCGCGAAATCGGGGGTAGTGCTCATGCATGCAGTTCCTCTTTGGCTGTCATGGCTGAGGGGACTGGCGATCCGGGTATCGATGGCCGCGCGTGACGTGGTAGCGCACACCGACACTCCAAGCATGGGCGTGCAGCGGTGGTGAGGAGGTGAATCAAGCAGTGACCGGCACGGCGCGGCGGGCCAGATGGCGGATTCATCGAGACCAGCGGCGGGCCAATGGCCCATGCAGCCCCTCTACCGGATCGGTTTCCGGGTGGTCCAGCGCACTGATATGAGCGAGCATGGCCGGCGAGGCGGACTGCGTGCAGATGTCTCCCTGCTGCCCGGGCGGATAGGCGCCAACCACCAGAAAATCCGCGGACGCGGCAAGCCGGCAGTGACCGGTGCCAGCAGGTAGCAGCAGGACATCGCCGGGCATTACCTCGAGCGTTTCGCCCCCCGGTCCGCCGAGCATCACGCGGGCATGGCCACCTGCGATGCCCAGCACTTCGTGCCCGGCGGTGTGGTAGTGATGGTAGGCATGGATGCCATCGCGCCATTGTGGTGGCCAGCCATTGTCGTTGAACCGCGTCTCCATCGCGGCAGCCATGTCTTCGGCGGTCGCGGCTTCGAATGCGGCTCGGTAGTGCAGTATCGGCAGCGCTGGATTGTTGGGTACCCAGTCATTGGCCTTCAGCAGCAGAGCCACCGGCTCCGTGGCAGGGGAAGGGCGTTCGTGATGCATGGCAGGTCTCCTGGCGATGTCAGCGTGCGGATCAGCGCACCGGCCTGGCGGGCGCGGTGGATCTTTCGTTCTCCCAGGCGTGCAGCAGCGGCAAGGGGTCGTAGGCGCCGTCGGCACCGTAGATGCCCCAATGCAGGTGCGGCGGGGTGCCCTTGGCGTTGCCGGTATCGCCGACGTAGCCCAGCAGGGTGCCTGCCTCCACCACCTCACCACGCGAAAGATCTTCGCGCCAGGCCTCCAGGTGCGCGTGGTAGTAGCGTTGGCCCGCCGGACCCTGGATCCACACCTGCCGCCCGCCGAGGCCGCCCTCGCGCAGGCTGGAAACGATGCCGGGCGTGGCGCTGCGCACCGGCGTGCCACGCTTTGCGAAGATGTCCACTCCGGCATGAGTGCGGCTGCTGCCACGCGCTGCACCGAAGGTATCGGCGACCTGGCGGGCGGATACGCCGTCAACCGGAACCGGTAAGGCTGTCGGTGGCGGCATCCGCGACAGTGTCCACATCATGCGCGGAGCCGCTGCCCAAGGGCTGTTCCACAGTGCGCCGATCATCACCGTCAGCACCAACCACCCGAACAGTCCCAGCAGCCAGCGGCGCAGTCGCCATGCCGCTGACAGCCGCCGAGCGCGGCGCTGTGATGCGGGATGGAGGGGCGGAGAAGGGGGCGATGACGGCGAACGAGGGCGCACGCGAGCTTCCCGAAGGTATGGATCAACAGCATGCAACCTGTGAGATCAACACAGTGTCCCCATGGCAGGACGCAGAAACCGCAGGGATTCACGACTGCGCCACGCCGCGTCACGCAGTCTGAGGCGATCCGCTGCGCCTCCTTCTGGATCAGGCGCATTGAGCGTTTTCCCCTCGAAAAGGCGCGCGTCCATGTCCCAGGTTGTTGAACCTTCCATCCGCTGCTTCGACGCCATCATCGTCGGCGGCAGCTTGCAGGCATGTCTGCCGCATTGCAGCTGTCACGCGCGCGCCGCCAGGTTCTGGTGATCGACAGCGGCCGTCCACGCAACCTGGGCGCACGTCATGCTCATGGCTTCATCGGTCATGATGGCCAGCCACCCGCCGACATCGCCGACGCCGCACGACTGCCGCAGGGTTGTTTCGCGGTCCGCTGCCGTTCGGGCGGGTGCTGGACGGGGCGGTATCTGGTGCTCGCCCACGGGGTGGTGGACGAACTGCCGCAGATAGACGGACTGCAGGAACGCTGGGGACGCAGTGTCTTTCATTGTCCCTACTGCCACGGATATGAACTGCAGCAGGGTCGGATCGGTGCATTGAGCTGCGCCGACGATGAGACCGGTGTCCAGGCCGTGGTGTTGTCCGACTGGGGCGACGTCACATTGTTCTGTGAGCCTCACGACGATGCTGAGGTGCGTGAGCGTCTGGCAGCGGCCGAAGTATCGGTTGAGTCGACGCCCATCCGCCGCGTAATCGATATTGCGACCGTAGAGCTGGAAGACGGGCGGCGCATAGAGCTGGACGCGATCTTCGTGCCGCCAGCGGGACGCCTTGCCAGCCCACTGGCGGAGCAACTGGGCTGCGAACTGGAGGATCCCGGCTGCATCAGTACCGATTCGGCGAAACAGACAACCGTAGAGGGTGTCTTTGCGTGTGGCGACAGCGCCCGGAAATCGGGGAACATCGCGCTGGCAGTCGGGGAGGGCGCGCTGGCGGGCATTGCTGTCCACCATGCGCTGATGCAGACGCTGTAATGCCCTGATGAGGCGGGGGAAGGGCTTCAGGCTCTGCCGACACGCACCACGCGTACGATATCGTCGATCAGCATCAGCTCCCCAGCGCCGTCGCCGGAATCTAGACGCAGCACGCCGTTCGTGCCTTCATTGCCTTCGCGGTCGACGAACTGCATCAGTGCCGGCCGTTCGACCACGGTGCCGCGCACGACGCGGCCGTCCTCCATATGAAGTTCGACGATGAGCTCTGCATCCAGCTCTTTCTGAAGTGACTTCAGGCGGTCGATCGTTTCCTGGTCCCGGTGTACTCGTTCAATGATGTCGGTCATGGTGCGGTCAAACCATCTGTGCGGTGGGTTTGTGGGTGGCAAGCCAAGCCAGCTGCCACAGGCCTGACAGGCCGATCAGCGAGTAAAGTGTTCTTCCCATCGCGGTATCACTGTTTCCGCATATGTGGGCGATGAGGTCGAACTGGAACAGCCCCGCCAGGCCGAAGATGATCGCACCGGCAATGACCAGGGCCATGGTGGCGATATTGAAGACTCTCACGGGTTTTCCTTCAGAGCATTGGACGGGAGCTGTCCACCATGCTGCCGCGCAACGCGTGTGAATGCGGTGAGGTTCATTTCACGCGACGGAGATGTTCCTCGCGTCCCTGCCGCTTCAACGAAACCACCTCACGGGCTGGGGCGATGACGCGGCCACGGCATTCCGCGGCTCGCGCCGCTGGCGGGTCGGTCGCTGCCGGAGTGGCCGGTGACGCGGCCCTCGTTGAGGCGCGCATTGCTGATCGCTTGGCGGTTCTGGCAGTGGCGGCAGGCCAGGATGGTGCCGCCTTCCAGACGCTGCAGGTTGTCGGCATTCCAGGCGGTGAGCTTGCCGCACTGGTGGCAACGGATGGTCAACGCGTTTACCCGCGAGATGGAATGGTCTTCGCGGTGGTCGGCGTCGAAAGCGACGACATGGAACAGGCCGGTGTCTGGCATGGGGGCTTGGTCTTCGGGCTTGGACAAGTCTAGGCGGCAGGCATGTGAGCACAGGGTGGGCAAGGGTGAAGGGCATGCATGCAGCACCGGGCATTCTGTAGAGCCGGGCTCTGCCCGGCTGGGCCATTTCCACGCAGCGGGGCAGAGCCCCGCTCTACGCGGCTGGGGGACTACCGCGCAGCGGGGCAGAGCCCCGCTCTACGATTTTCCGGTTGCGGCGGCCAGGCCAGGAACAACAGCAGCGACACGCTCCAGCAGATGGCGGCGGTCCACAGATCGTGCGATAGGAAGTGTGCGCCGCGCAGTTGCTGCGAGATGCCGAACAGCAGGCCCAGCGCCGTGCCGGTAGCCAGCGCGACATGCCTGGCTGCGGGTTTCACTTCCAGCGCCAAAAAGTACAGCGCAAGCCATCCATACCCGGCGCTGGCGTGGCCGGCGGGAAAACAGCCGCTTGCCCTGAAGCCCGCAGGCCGCAGCTCGAAGAGCCCATGGAACTCACGGCTGCCACCGAACGCAACGAGATCCCAGGGGCAGTCCATGCCGGTGGTTTTCTTCAGCAGCGAGACCACCAGCGTGGAAACCAGCAGCGAAACGAACAGGCGCAGCAACGGCCGGCGGAACCGCCGCCATGCCGGCTTCCACTCGGACACCACGGCAAGGGCAAGTACGCAGACGCCGGCGATGATCGACAGATTGCGTCCCATGCGGTGGATGAGTCCTTCGGTCAGCCAATGGTCCTTCAGCACCCAGGCATGGCCCTGCCACGCATACAGCCACGCTGCCAATGCCTGGTCGCCGCGCAGCCCGACCAGCAGCCAGCTCCCCAGGGCAAGGCCGGCCAGCGGCAGCAGCACATGGCGGCGAAGGTCGATGCCGCCGCCGCGCCCTTGCCCTGCGGTGATGATGCTGCCCTGCTGCGGAGCGTCACTCCTCATCTTCCACCCAGCTGATCTTCTCTTCGCATCCGGGCACCAGCGCGGTCGCCGGCACCAGCAGCCAAGTATTGCGGTTTGCCTGGCCCACGGCCACGACCTTGCCGCGGTCCACGCAGTCGCCAAGCGCCTTGTCGGTGACCAGTATCCAGCGCTGGCCAGGCAGTGCCTGCACCCAGGCTCGGGCCCGATGCCATTGCACGTCCCACGGCTGCTTGAAGCCGAAATCGACAGGCCGCGAGCGGGCCTGCAGGTAGTTCTGTTCGCGCCAGTCGACCAGTCCCAGCTGACCTTGCGGTCCGATGGACTGCTGCACCCGCTGCATCACCTGGCTGGCGGACGCGGACGGGTCCAGCGCCGGCATGAAGCCGAAGCCGTAGGCCGTCCAGATGGCGATCATGGTGAGCACGGTCAACCGCCCCGGGCGACGCCGCCCCAGCGCCGCCACCAGCGCCAACAGCACGGCGCCCAGCGCGGCCAGCCAGCCTGCAATGGCCTTTACGGCAGCGGGATCCAGATCACGGCCGGTCAGCTTCGGCTGCAACCAGCCGGCATGCGTGGCCATCGCCACCGCCATTACCAGGGCGGCCGCCCCCAGCAGTGCGGAAAAGCCCGCCAGCACCACACGCGCATGACGCTGCCGCAGCAGCCCCGGCAGCAACGGAGCCGCGGCAAGACACAGCGCGGGCAGCATCGGCAGGATATAGACTTCACGTTTGCCGGGACTGGCACTGAAGAATACGAGTGCCAGCAAGGCCCAGCCGATCAGCAGCCCATAGCGGGCATCGTTGCGGGCCAGCCGCCGCGCCCAGCCCGGAACGAGCCTGGGCAGCAGCAGGCAGCCCGGCAGCCACAGCGTCAGGATCACCTGCAGGTAATACCAGGCAGGCTGCACGTGATGCCACGCGCCAACATAGCGGGTGGCGGTCTGCCGGAACAAGATCTCCCGGACATAGGCGTCCAGACCGGGGTCATGCGGCTGCCACAGGGCGATGCCCAGCGGCAGCAACCACACCGCCGCGCCTGCGACGAAGCCGGCCGGCAACAGCAGCCACTGCCAGCGCGATCCGGGCGGCGGCGGCAGCTTGCCGCGAAGACGCAACGCCGCCCAGGGCAACAGCAGCAGCAACGGCAGGAAGCCAACTCCCTTGGTGATGGTTCCCAGCCCCGCCGTGGCGCCGGCGAAGAACAGCGCGACCCTGTCCGGACCACGCAGCAGGTGCTTCAGCAGCCCCCACAGCGACGCGGTCATCATCGCCACCAGCACCATGTCGATCTGCGCGCGTTTGGCCATCAGGCCGAACTGCAGCGTGGCAAACAGTGCCAGCACGGCATACCAGCCGACACGCCGGTTCCATAGCAGGCCGCCGATGCGGAAGGTCATCCACAGGGTCAGCACGGCGGCCAGCAACGATGGCAACAGGAAAGCGACGTCCCAGTTCCCGGTCAGTGCATGCGCCGCTGCCTGCAACCACATGAAGACCGGCGGCTTCTCCGCATAGATCTCAACGCCACGATGCGGTATCAGCCAGTTGCCGGTTTCCACCATGGCTCTGGCGGCAAGCACGAATCGTGGTTCATCCGGCGGCGAAGGCGCCCGCATGCCGATTCCCGCGGCCAGGCAGAACACCATCATCAGCACCAGCAGGCCGGCCGGCCAATGCCGCCGCAGCATTCCTTTCGTCACCGCTGCCCGTGCAGGAGGCCGGGCCACCATGATCGTGGACATGCTCAGCACAGGATCAGCGACCAGCTGGCCGCCACCGACGCCAGGCCCATGAACACGGCCGCCGAGCCCATGTCCTTTGCACGGCCGGCCAGTTCGTGATGCTCCGGGCCGTAGCGTTCGATGACCGCCTCGACCGCCGAGTTCAGAAGTTCCAGCGCCAGCACCAGCAGTATCGGCAGGATGAGCAGTACGCGTTCGATGCGGGTATCGCCGATGACCAGTGCCACCGGAATCATCGCCGCTGCCAGCACCACCTCCAGGCGGAAGGAGGACTCATGGAGCCAGGCGGCCTTCAGCCCCAGCAGGGACCAGCGCAAAGCGTTGAAGGTGCGGACCGGGCCGCGGGGAAGATGTCCGAATTGTCCAGGCATGGGATCAGGGCAGGAAGGGAAGGGCACACGCTGTTGGCGGTGTGCCTTCGATTCTGCGGGCCGGGAAGTCGGAGACCGGTCGGAACGGGGTCCGCCCCGGCCTTACGCGCGTGCGAGGCTGGCCGACAGGTCCACGATGGCACGCGTGCCGCGCCCATCCGGCTTTGCCTCGAAGTGCAGCGTCCAGCCGAGGTGGCCGCAAAGCCGTGCGATCAGCTCCAGGCCGATGCCTTGCCCATCACGTGAGCCACCGCGCGCCAGCTTGGCGTACAGCAGGCTGATTTCTTCCGGACTCATGCCATGGCCGGGGTCGTCGATGATGACCTCTGCGCCCGGGCTGAGGCTGACGTGGATCGCGCCCTTGTCGCTGTTCTCGATGGCGTTGCGGATCAGGTTGCTGATGACGACCGAGACCACCGCCCCCGGCGCCAGGATCACCGGATCCGCCGCGCCGACAACCTCGATGGTCAGGCGCTTGTCGCCACACAGGTGGCGATGGTCTTCGACCAGCCCCGCTACCAGCTCGCCCATCGCCACCAGCTCACTGGCATCCTCCAGGCGCTCCGGACTCTTGGCCAGCACCAGCAGGATGGAGATCAGCTCTTCCACCGAGGCGGTGACTTCCCTGATGCGCGCCAGCTGGTCCTGGATGGCCGCCGGCGATGCGGCCGGGTCGGCGGCAAGCGCGGCCGCGCCGCCGATGATCGCCACCGGGGTGCGCAGTTCATGGCTCACGCTGTTGACGAACTGCTTTTCGCGTTCCACGAACTGCTCGTTGCGACGGATGTAATCGTTGAGAGAATCGGTGATCACCGCCTGTTCGGAGCTTGCCTGCGGGTCCACGTCGATGGTCTGCCCCGGCCTTTCAGGCGTGAGCCTGCGGATCCGGTTGGACAGGTCGGTCAGCGGCTTCAGCACCCGCCCCAGGCCCCAGCCGACCAGCAGCCCGAGCAGTACGATGGCCAGCACGTTGGAGCCCAGCATCCACAGGCCGACGTTGTCCTCGTGACGCTGCAGTTCGGTGATGTCCAGCACCAGGACCAGCTTGCGGCCGCGCACCTCCCTCACCAGCAGCACCTTGTCCTGGCTGCCGACGCGCACGCCATCGTGCACGCCGGGAGCGTACGTGGCGTACTCGGCGGGAATGGGCGACTGGTCGTCGTCGCCGAACAGCTGCACGGTCTCGGTATCGGTCCAGTGATAGTTGGGATCCTCCTCGCCACGCTTGATGAAATGTTCAAGCTCGGACTGCAGCAGCGATCGCCAGGTCAGGTACTCGGCTTCGGAGTTGACGATCTGGCCATGCACGAACACGGCGACCGACAGCAGCGCCGCATAGAGGATCAACCAGCGGGTGACACGGGTCCGGAGGCTGGTGCGGGAACGGTCTGCCCTGCGCTGGGAGGACTTCGGATTCATCGTCTTCGCCGCGCTCCCGGCCGGGCAGCCCAAAGAACGGAATCATACCCGTCAACGTGTCGGAGACATGTCGCAGCGCAGGCTCCAGGACAGACCCCGGCTTTGCGGGGTCGGGTAGAGCCGGGCTCTGCCCGGCTATCGCGCAGCGGGGCAGAGCCCCGCTCTACGTGGCGGCGACGCAGGCGGCAAAGACGTCCTGGTCGGGGTCATACGCGCTGGTGCGCACCTGCATCAGCCCGAGGACCGACGAGAACAGTACGTCGTGGTCGGTCTTCTGCGCAGCGCGCCGTTCCACGCAGCGGGTATCCAGTCCCCTGCCGGCGGCGAAGCGGCTGGAGAACCACATGACCATCGGCACCGAGGTCTGTTCCGCGGGGGCGATGGCGTACGGCATGCCATGCAGGTACAGGCCTTTCTCGCCCAGCGATTCGCCATGGTCGGAGACATACACCAGCGCGGTGTCGTAGTCGTCCATGGCCTGCAGTTGGTGGATGGCCTGGGCAAGGAAGTGGTCGGTATGAAGCACCGCATTGTCGTAGGCGTTGACGATCTGCTCGCGCGGGCAGTTGCCCAGCTCGGCGTTCTCGCAGGGGGGCACGAACCTGCGGAAGCTGTCCGGATAGCGCTGGTAGTAACTGGGGCCGTGATTGCCCAGCTGGTGCAGCACGACCACCCGGTCTCCGGTCCTTTCGCGGACACGTTCGGCCAGGCGGCTGAGCAGGATGCCGTCCATGCAGCGGCCCTTGGCGCACACGCCGGGTTCGTTCGCATCGGCCAGCGATTCGAACGGCGTGCCATCGCAGACGCCCTTGCAGCCGGACTGATTGTCGCGCCACAGCGTGCCGATGCCTACGCGCTCCAGCACATCGAGCAGCGACTGCTGCTGGCGGATCGTCTTTTCATCGTAATGCCGCCTGCCCAGTGGCGAGAACATGCAGGGCAGCGACACTTCGGTGCTGGTGCCGCAGGAGTGCATGTCCGGAAAGTTGATGACGCCGATCCGTGCCAGCTCTGGCGTGGTCTGCCGCGCGTAGCCGTTCAGCCCCCAGTTCTGCGCACGCACCGTTTCCCCGACCACCAGCACCAGCAACCGGGGCCTGGCGCCAGGCGCGCGCGGCAATGCCGCGGCGTCCAGGGCGATCGGGGTCTTGGGCAGTTTCCTGATGGGAGCGCTGGCGCGCAGGTTCTGCTGCAGCCCCACCAGGTAGTTGAGGGGCGTAGCCAGGTACTTGATCTCCCGATGGTTGCGCAGCATGGCGGCGACATCGGCCGAAGACAGCAGCGTGGTGGCAGCGCCGAACATCATCAACAGCACCATGAAGGCCGGCCGTACCCACAGCGTGCGCAGCGCGCTGCGCTTGCTGATGCGCACGCGCCACAGCAGCAGCGACGGCAGCGCCGCGTGCAGCAGCAGGGAAGGAAGCATGTAGGGAGTAAGCAGCTCGCGTGATTCCCGGGCGTCGGTGTGCAGTACGTTGCGTACCATGTCCGCATCCAGGTACACGCCATAGGTGGTCATGTAATGCACGGCCATCGCGGTGGTGAAGAACAGCACCGTCAACACGGGGCGCGCGCTCCAGCGCCAGACGAGCAGCGACAGCAGCACGCCGGTGATGGAAAAAAGCAGGCCGAACAGCGAGAGGGAAAACGGCACGCTGTGCGGATGCAAGGTAAGCGCGGCCTTCCAGAACGGTCCGTTGCTCATTGCCACGAAGAACAGGCTGCAGGCGATGATCAGCCCTTCCTGGCTGACCGCCGGGCGCCAGTTGCGGACACGGTCGATGATGCCGGCGGGCGTGGCGAGGGTGGCCGGGGAAGGCGGCGCATGGAAGCCAGCCGTTGTCTGCAGGGTATTCGGAGGTGCCACGATCGCATGCCAGGCTGTAAGGAAGGGCTGCGATTCTGTTGACGCCGGGGTCGGATTTCGGTCGGAGACTGGCTATGCTTTCGTTAACGCTGCGGGCTGCATGCCGGTGTCCGGGCATCGAGGGCCATGTCGCCCGTCATGCGTGCGCGGATGCGCTGGAATACACGACATTTTTCCGACAGACCACGGGTGGAAAATAGCGGATGCGCATTCTGGTCATCGAGGACAATCGACAGCTGGTATCCACCCTTTTCCAGTATTTCGAGGAGCGGGGACACAGCCTGGATGTCGCACCGGATGGGGCGACAGGATTGCATCTTGCGGTTTCCAACAGCTATGACGCGGTGGTGCTGGACTGGATGCTGCCGCGGATGGATGGGCCGGACGTGCTGAAGCGGCTGCGCGAAGAGCACGGCAGTGCGGTTCCGGTGTTGATGCTCACCGCGCGCGACGAACTTCCCGACAAGATCATCGGTTTCCGTTCCGGTGCCGACGATTACCTGACCAAGCCATTCGCGCTTGCCGAGCTGGAGGTCCGGCTGGAAGCCCTGATGGCCAGGGCGCAGGGCCGCACCGCGCAGAAGCGGCTGGTGGTGGGCGATCTTGCCCTGGACCTGGCCACGCTGGAAGCAACCCGGCAAGGACAGACGCTGCACCTGTACCCGGCCTGCCGGAAGCTGCTGGAAGTGCTGATGCGGGCCAGCCCGGCGGCGGTCACCCGCCAGCAGCTGGAATATGCGCTGTGGGGAGAGGAACCCCCGGACGCCGACCTGCTGCGCTCGCATGTCTACGAACTGCGTCGCAGCGTGGACGGGCCGTTTGAAACCAAGCTGATCCAGACGCTGCCGCGCGTGGGTTATCGCATTGCCACGCCGCGGACCGACGAGGCGGGAACGCAGGCCTAGTCCGCAGCGGGATTGCAGTACGCGACCTTCATTGCGCATGCGCGTGGCAGACCGACAGCAGGGTGACCGGCAGGTTGCAGGCATCCATCTGGTGACGTTCCGCAAAACGCAGCAGATGCTCCAGTACCACAGCGTCATCGATCGCGATGCTGCGTCCACAGATGCGGCAGGTCATTTCGTGACCGCCGCCGGCATGAGGGTTCGCCTGCAGGAGGCGATAGCCCGATTTCATGCCCGAATGGCCCGGACGCCACTCGCGGCGCAGCAGGCCTGCCGTTTCCAGTTCGCGCAGTATCCTGTAGGCGCTGCCTGGATTGAATATCCAGCCGCGTTGCATGAAGGCGCGTACTACCCTGTCCACATCCCAAAGATGGCCGGGGGCGCTAAGGATGGCTTCCAGCACCACGACCCGGCTGCGCGTCACGCGCAGCTTCGCCCTTCGCAGCATCCCGGCCGGCGACGCCGCTGCATCGCCGGCCGTGGCGCCGGCGCGTACCGGATCGTTCATGCCGCAGGCCCTGATACCGGCGCGCGTACCGGGGCATGCGGGGAGGCAGCCAAAGCCGGTACGGTGACCGCCATGAATGCAGGGCTGCCCTGGGCCAATGCCCTGCGCAGCCAGTGCACGGCCTGCTCGATGTCGCCCTGTTGCAGCAGGATGGACACGTAGCTGGCCTGGCCGCGGAAATCGCCGGCCTGCGCCGAGCGCCGGTACCACTCCAGCGCGGCGGCGGGATCGCGCGGAGTGTCCCAGCCTTCTTCCAGGTGCCGGGCGAGCAGGTTCATCGACCGCGCATGTCCCAGCAGTGCGGCGCGCCGGTACAGCGCCAGCGCCGCAGCGCGATCCTGCGCGATGCCGCGACCGGTCGCGGTCATGTTGGCCAGGTTGTACATGCCCAGTCCAGGCCGGCGTCGGCCGCGCGTCGATACCATACGACCGCCAATGCGGGTGAGGGCGGTGTTCCCTGGCCCAGCTCATGGCAGCGGCCGAGCAGGTTCATCGCTGTCGCGCTTCCCTGGTTGGCGGCGACCGAGTACCACAGCACCGCAGTCTCCGGGTCGACGCGGGTTCCCTTGCCTTCCATGTGCACCTGCGCCAGCAGCAGCTGCGCGGCGAGGTGGCCACCGTGTGCAGCGGCGGTTGCACTGGCGAAGGCCTGCTCGGGGAGACTGCTGGAGCTGCGTGGCCAGCAGCTCGATGTGCAGCGAAGCAGCGTCCTCAGACATCGGTCCACTGCCGCAGCAGGTTGTGGTAGACGCCGGTAAGGTGGACCAGCGAGGGATGTTCGGGCACGTCATGGGCAAGGCGGCGGATCGAGGCGTCCAGCTCGAACATCAGCCGTCGCTGCGAATCTTCGCGGACCATGCTCTGTATCCAGAAGAACGAGGCCATGCGCACGCCGCGCGTGACCGGTGTTACCTGGTGCAGGCTGGTTCCGGGATACAGCACCATGTGTCCGGCCGGAAGTTTCACGCGCTGGGTGCCGAACGTGTCTTCGATGACCAGTTCGCCGCCGTCGTAGTCTTCCGGCGCGCTCAGGAACAGCGTGGCCGACAGGTCGGTGCGTACCGGCTGCGGCAGGCCCGGACCGCTGCGGTCATAGCGCACCGCGTTGTCGATATGGAAGCCGAACGACTGCCCGCCCTGGTAGCAGTTGAACAACGGTGGATAGATGCGCCGGGGCAGGGCGGCGGAGAAGAAGGTGGAATCGCGCCCCATTGCATCAAGGATGAGCGTGCCGAGCTCCTGCGCCACCGCATCGTCTTCGGGCAGCTGCAGGTTGCGCTTTTCCCGGGCCGACTGGTAACCGGCGGTGATGCGGCCGTCGGCCCAGCCGGCCTCCTGGAGGCGCGACCGTGCATGCGCCACCTGTTCGGCGCTGAGGATGTCGGGGATGTGCAATAACATGATCCGGTTCCTGTGTGCGCATGCCCCGCCATGGTCCATGGACGGGGCATGCGGCCCTGCGCGTCGTGTCAGTCGAAGTTGAAATTCAGCGACAGCGTGGCCGAGCGCCCGGGTGCGACGGTGACGTAATGGGCCGCGTAGGCCTTGTCGAAGTAATACTTGTCGGTCAGGTTCTGCACGTTCAGCTGCAGGCTCAGGTTGCGGTTCACGGTGTACGACCCCATGGCGTCCAGGCGGGTATAGCCTGGAACCCACTTCAGGTTGTTGGCATCGCCATGGACCTTGTCCTGGTAATACGCGCCACCGCCGATGCTCAGGCGAGGGGTGAGGGCATAGCTGCTCCACAGCGAGGCACTGTGCTCCGGCGTTTTCGGGAACCGGTTGCCCCGCGAGGCCCCTGCTGCGTTCGGGCTTGAGGTCGTTGTTGGTGAGCGCCACCCGTCCGCGCCATCACCGGCATCCACGCCCGGCGGATTGGAAGAGGTGCCCCAGGAGGCGTAGATGCTGCCGTTGCTGGCCGGCTTGTAGACCACGCCAGCCTGGTAGTTCCAGAAGCTGGCATCGCTGCTGACCTGCACGGCGCCATAACGTGCGGCGTTGTCGATGAGGTTGTTCAACGCACGCTTCAGCAGGACCGGCCTGCAGCGGTAATGGAACGACGGATCGATCCGGCATTCCCAGGCGACGTCGTGGTCCTGCATGCGCTGGGCTTCGGCCGTTTCACGGCCGAGGGCATCGATCGCCACCTCCTGCGTCGGCTCGTGCAGTGCATCGTCGCGGGCAAACTGCAGGGTCTCTTCGACGATGATGCTCATGTCCTTCAGCGTGCGGATCATGTCCTCGCGCAATGCATCATCGTCGATCAGCTCCGCGCGGATGCGCAGCGAGGTGAGCGGGGTGCGCAGGTCATGGCCGATGGCGGCGATCATCTGCGTACGCCCGGTGACGAAACGGTGCAGGCTGTCCTGCATTTCGTTGAAGGCCCGGGTGATCTGGCGGACGTCTTCGGGACCGGGCACGTCGGGAAGCACGACGTGCTCGCCGCGACTGACCCGTCGCGATGCCTCGGTCAGCCTGCGCAGCGGGCGCATGAGGCGATGTCCGAACAGCACCGCGATGATCGCACTGGGAATGATGCCCGACCAGCAGCGAGAAGCTCAGCACACGCTTCCAGTGCGCCGGCATCATGGTCGGCCACTGGCGGCTACCAGCCAGCGCCCGTCGGGGTAGCCGACGCCGATGTCCAGTGCCCAGGTCCTGGGACGGGTCGCCGGTTGCCGGGGAAGGGCGTTGCCGCCGGCCACGGCGACGCCGGCATCTCCGGGCGGTGCGTCCACCTGCAGCAGATGGACGTGGACCGGCAGTTCGTCCGGCAATCGCAGGCGCTGGCGCAGGCTGTGGGCCACCGCCAGTTCCTGGGCATCCATCCCTGCCTGCGTGGTCGGCGCGGGGGCGATATCGAACCGCGATTCCGGCAGGCTGATGTCCTGCAGCAGTTCTTCGGTATTGGCCGCATGGGACACGGCACGGTATGCCGACACGACACGGGTTTCGATGGTCCTGACCGACGACGGGTGCAGCGTGGCATGGTCGGTGCGCCACAGCGAAAGCAGCAGCACGGCCAGCAGGTGCGCGCCGAGGATGGCCAGTATCCACAACCCCAGCAACTGGCCGGAAATGCTCTTCGGCCAGGGCTTCATGCGCTTGCCGTGGTGACGGTGGCCGCCAGCAGGTAACCATCGCCACGCGCGGTCTTCAGCATGCCGGGATTGCGCGGATCCGGTTCCAGCTGCTTGCGCAGGCGACTGATCTGGCTGTCGATGCTGCGGTCGAATACTTCCGACTGGGTACGCTGGGTGAGGTCCAGCGGCTGGCTGCGGCTGAGCACCCGGCAGGGGTGTTCCAGCAGGGTGCGGAGCAGGTGGAACTCGGCGGTTCCCCGCGCCACCGGCTGGTGTTGGGGATTGCGCAGTTCGCGGGCTTCGGTGTCCAGGGTCCAGCCGTTGAACATGAAACGCTTCCTGTCGGCACGGATTTCGTCCGGTTCCGGCGCCGATCCGCCGTGGACACGGCGCAGGACGCTGCGGATCCTGGCGACCAGCTCACGGGGGTCGAAGGGCTTGACCACATAGTCGTCCGCGCCCACTTCCAGGCCGGCGATCTTGTCGGCCTGTTCGGCAACGGCGGTAAGCAGCACGACCGGGGTGCCGACGTGTTCGGAGGCGTGCCGGCACAGCGACAGGCCATTCTCGCCGGGCAACATCACGTCGAGCACGATCAGGTTGAACGTCCGTTGCAGCAGGCGCTGCCGCATGGCCTTGCCGTCGGCCACGGCTTCCACGTCGAGATTGAATCGACGCAGATACGTGGCGAGCGGATCGCGGATATCCGCATGATCGTCGACGATGAGAATGCTGGGGCGTACTTCCATGCCCATGGTTCCGATGAAAATGCGAATTGTTCGCGACGATGGTGCGTGAGCGGCCCGGGGCCTGCAAGAAGGGTGCTGCAGCGCAACGAAAAACAGCTGCTTTCCAGCGTTTCCGCACCCGGAAGCCCCATCTCCCGGCGACGCGGCGGATAACGATTGACAGCGCTGTCAGCCGCCGCTTACAACCTTCGGTACACGGAGCGGGAGCCGTGGGATTCGTTTCGATCACGTTGGGGAGAAAGACACCAGATGGCCAGCCACCGTCGGCAGCATGCGCTTGCGAGCGCGATCCTTGCATCGCTCATCGCGACCACCGCCGTGCCGGCCACCGCGCAGACGGTGACGGAAGAACAGCCGCCGGCACGCGGGCGCGATGCCACCACGCTCGATGCGGTGATCGTCACCGTGGAGCGCCGCGAACAGGACCTGCAGAAGTACGCCGGCACCGCCCAGGCGATCTCCGCCGACGACACGCGCGCACTGGGCATCAACAACGAACTGCGCAACATCCAGGCGCTGGTGCCGGGCATGAGCATGGCCAACCAGGAGGGCAACCTGGAAATCTTCATCCGTGGCGTGGGCTCATCGAACAACACCGAACTGGGCGATCCCGGTGCCGCGCCGCACATCAACGGTGCCTACATCGCCCGCCCGCGCGGGCTCGGCGGCCTGTTCTACGACGTGGAGCGGGTGGAGATCAACAAGGGCCCGCAGGGTACGCTGCGCGGGCGCAACGCGCTGGCCGGCTCGCTCAACATCATCACGAAACGGCCGAACCTGGATGCATTCGAAGGCTATGTGCAGGCCGAGGCCGGCAACCGCGACCACCGTGGCGGCGAGTTCGCGCTGAACATGCCGCTGGGCGGATGGGCCGCGCTCCGCGTGGCCGGCTACACCGTGGAAAAGGATTCGCCGTTCCAGAACGCCGGCGAGGCGCAGCACCTGGATCCGGCCGGCATCCAGGACGAACATGGTGCGCGTGTCTCCTTCCTGTACCAGCCCGACGACAAGCTGTCGGTGTTCGCCATGGCCGACATGGGCAGGGAAGGCGGCACCGGCTACCCGGGCGCGAATGTCTACACTGCCGCCCGCGCAGGTTACCTGCCCGACGACGTGGACCTGCGGAAGATCATCTACCGTGGCGCACAGGGCACCCTGGACAGCCGCACCTGGAGTGCGCAGACCAGCGTTTCCTACGATTTCGGCGGCGCGACGCTGGAATACAACGGCAGCTACCGCGACGTGGACTACCGGCAGACCAATGCGCAGAGCGAAGGCATCCTGTGGCCGGACCGCACTATCGGCCAACTGTCCGGCAGCAACCCCGGTGGCGTGGACTACGACAACTATTCCACCCAGTACTGGCTGACACAGTCGCAGGCGTATACACACGAGCTGCGTCTTTCGTCCGCCGATGACAGCCGCCTGCGCTGGACCACCGGCGCCTTCCACTTCAACGAAGACCAGCAGGTGGGTTACCTTTCGCTGGTGGACAAGGGCCGCTGGTATTCGGGCACGGAATTCACCATGCCCAGGGTCAACGGGCGCTCCACCGCGATATTCGCCGACGGCACCTTCGACCTCAACGACCGCCTGCGCCTGAAGGGCGGCCTGCGCTACACCGAAGAAGAGAAATCGCGTTACGGCATCGGCGGCAACTGGGCGCTGGGCCTGCCTGGCATCGGTGGCGATTTCTCCACGCGCCTGGGCACTGAAGGCTTCGCGCCATCGTTCATGAACCGTCCCAACTTCGATGTCCGCGACCTCACCTCGCAGGCCGACATGGCGCGCTTCCTGCTGGAGGGCATCCGCCGCCATGGGCGGAACGACACCCTCCAGCAGCAGATCGGCAACGTGCCCAACGGCGGTGATTTCGGCTGCGTGGACCGCCCGGACATCGGCGGCGATTCCATCGACTGCCCGTACGAAAGCTGGGTGCAGGTCAGCGGCATCCCGGCCCAGCAGTTCGGCCGCAGCAAGTTCAACTTCACCGACTGGCGCGGTGGCTTCGAATACGACCTGGACGACGACCACCTGCTGTACGGGCTGGTTTCCAGCGGCCACAAGGCCGGCGGCTTCAACGATACCTTCGACCCGGACGATATCCCGGAAACCTTCAAGCCGGAATCGATCATCGCCTACGAGCTGGGCAGCAAACAGTCCTTCCCGCTGTTCGGCCGCACCTCCACGTTCAATCTCAGCGGGTTCTACTACGACTACCGCGACCAGGTGTTCCAGGACCTGGCGGTGATCGCGACCAACCCGTCCACCGGCGAAGCCACCGGCTATGCGCTGGTCAACCGCAATGTCGGCAGGTCCGCGGTGTACGGCATCGAGGCCGAGAGCGTGCTGCGCCTGCCACGCAACGTCATGCTCAGCTTCAACGCGCTGTGGATGGACAGCGAGATCAAGCAGGGCACAGTGGCCGACGTACGCAGCCAGAACTTCGACGCCGGCGGGGCGACATCGCTGATCGATCTGTCCGGCAACGAGCTGCCACTGGCGTCGAAACTGCATGTCAACCTGCGCCTGCAGCACACCCTGGAACTGCCGTTCGGCACCCTGGACTGGCAGGTGCTGGCCTCGTACCGCTCGGCGTTCTACCTGACCCAGTACAACAACCGCGACGTGGAATTCATCCGTGCCGACCCCGGCACCGGCGCGCTGGTGCCCGACCGCACCGAGAGCGCCGCGCAGGCCGGCTTCCCGGACCGCCAGCGCGGCGAAACCACGGTGAATGCCGGCATCGGGCTGACCTCGCTGGATGGCCACTGGCGCGTGGAAGCCTGGGGCAACAACCTGCTCGACAACGATGTTTCGCAGAAGGCGCTGGTAGGATCGGGCATCAACGTGCGGTTCCTCAACGATCCGCGCAGCTATGGCCTGCGTCTGCGGTACCAGTTCTGATGGTGGCCACCGGAGGCTGGCCGGCCCTGCGTCGGCTCCTTCCCGCCGTCACCGCCCGCCATTCCGTACATTCTTACAAGGAAGCCCGCCGCCCATGAACTCCCGTCTCCCGCATCCTCGTCCGTCTGCCGGCGCGCGCCGCCTGAAGCCGTTGCTGCTGAGCGCTGCGCTGGCGCTGGCCTGTGCTCCGTCGCTTGCCATCGCTGCGGCGGCTGCCGCGGACGCCGGCAACGCGCAGGTCAACCCAGCGAACTGGCCGCAGCCCGCCTGGCCACTGGCCACGGATCCGGCGCTGCAGCGCCGCGTGGACGAACTGCTGGCCAGCATGACGCTGGAAGAGAAGGTCGGCCAGATCGTGCAGGGCGACATCGGCAGCATCACCCCGGACGATGTGCGCAAGTATCGACTCGGTTCGATCCTGGCCGGCGGTGGCTCCGATCCGGGCGGCCGCTACAATGCCGCGCCCGCCGAATGGCTGGCACTGGCCGATGCTTTCTGGGAAGCATCGATGGATACCCGCGGCGGCGGCAAGGCCATTCCGATCATCTGGGGCATCGACGCCATGCACGGGCAGAGCAACGTGGTCGGCGCCACGCTGTTCCCGCACAACATCGGCCTGGGCGCGACCCGCAACCCGGAACTGCTGCGCGAGATCGCGCGCATCACCGCGGCCGAAACCCGTACCACCGGCATGGAGTGGACGTTCGCACCGACCGTGGCGGTGCCGCAGGATGATCGCTGGGGCCGCGCGTACGAAGGCTATTCGGAAGATCCCGCGCTGGTGGCCAGCTTTGCCGGCGTGTTTGTCGAAGGCCTGCAGGGCAAGGCCGGTGCTGCCGATTTCCTGGACGACCACCACGTGATGACCACGGTCAAGCACTTCCTGGGCGATGGTGGCACCACCAACGGCAAGGACCAGGGCGACACGACGGTCAGCGAAGCACAGCTGCGCGACATCCACGCGGCCGGCTATGTGCCGGCGATCGCCGCCGGCGCACAGTCGGTGATGGCCTCGTTCAACAGCTTCCATGGCGAGAAGATGCACGGTTACAAGCCGCTGCTCACCGACGTGCTGAAGGAGCGCATGAACTTCGGTGGCTTCGTGGTCGGCGACTGGAACGGCCATGGCCAGGTCAAGGGCTGCACCAACACGGACTGCGCGCAGACCTACATCGCCGGCATGGACATGGCGATGGCGCCGGACAGTTGGAAGGGGTTGTACGAAAGCACGGTGAAGCACGTCAAGGATGGCACGCTGCCGATCGCGCGCGTGGACGACGCCGTGCGCCGCATCCTGCTGGCGAAGTTCCGCATGGGGCTGTTCGAGAAGCCGCGGCCGTCCGAGCGCGCCCTGGGCGGCAGGTTCGAACTGCTGGGTTCGCCGGAACACCGTGCGGTGGCGCGCCAGGCGGTGCGCGAATCGCTGGTGCTGCTGAAGAACCAGGGCGGCGTGCTGCCACTTTCGCCGAAGCAGCGCGTGCTGGTGGCCGGTGACGGCGCCGACAACATGACCAAGCAGACCGGTGGCTGGACGCTGACCTGGCAGGGCGACGGCACCCGGCGCGAGGATTTCCCCAATGCCGATACCATCTGGGAAGGCCTGAAATCACAGGTGGAAGCGGCCGGTGGCAAGGCCGAGCTGTCCGTGGACGGCAGCTACCAGGCCAAGCCGGACGTGGCCGTGGTGGTGTTCGGCGAAGACCCGTACGCGGAGTTCCAGGGCGACCTGCCGGACCTCATGTTCAAGGGCGGCAGATCCGGCGAACTGGAGATGATCCGGAAGCTGAAGGCGCAGGGCATTCCGGTGGTGGCGGTATTCATCAGCGGGCGTCCGCTGTGGATGAACCGCGAGATCAACGCCGCCGACGCGTTCGTGGCCGCATGGCTGCCGGGTTCGGAAGGCGCTGGCATCGCCGACGTGCTGCTGCGCAAGGCCGATGGCAGCGTGCAGCATGATTTCCATGGAAAGCTCAGCTTCTCCTGGCCACGCCGCGCGGACCAGTACGCCAACAACGTGGGCCAGAAAGGGTACGACCCGCAGTTCAGGTTCGGCCATGGCCTGACCTACAAGGACAAGGGGGACCTGGCGAAGCTGTCCGAAGATCCGGGCATCGATCCGAACGCGTCGCGCACCAGTACCTGGTTCGATCGTGGCGCCGCCACCACCGGGCTGACTCTGCGCCTGACCGGTGCCGACGGCGAGGCAATGGATATCGTGCACCCCAACGTGACCACCCAGGATGGTTCGATCGTCATGACCGCGGTCAACACCGACGTGCAGGAAGGCGCGCGTGAGTTCGCCTTCAAGGGGCTTGGGGTGGTCGAGCTGCGTTCCAACATGCCGCTGGACCTGACCCGCGAGACCAATGGCGATGTGTTTGCGATCGCCGAACTGCGGGTGGACGCCCTGCCTTCCAACGCCAGGGTGAGCTACCTCGCCGCATGTGGCGAAGGCTGTGGTGGCAGCGTGGATATTGGCGCGGCGCTGGCGAAGGCGCCGCACGGACAGTGGACGCGCCTGGCTGTTCCGCTGAAATGCCTGCGTGGCGCGGGCGTGGATACCTCGAAGACCAGCATGCCGTTCGGCCTGCGTGGCGCCGATGGAGTGAAGCTGTCGCTGGCGAAGGTCAGCATCGGCACCGATTTCGACCAGAAGGTGGAGTGCCCCACGCCGTGATGCTGCCCCTGCTGCTGGTGGCGCTGCTGCTGTCTGGCGACGACGCGGGGACGTCGTCGCCGGCAGGCTGGCAGCTGGTCTGGCAGGACGAGTTCGACGGCGCATCCATCGACGCAGCGAAGTGGGAACTGGAAGACAACTGCTGGGGTGGCGGCAACCACGAACAACAGTGCTACACCCCCCGTGCGGATGCACAGCCGGGCGCGAACGCCTACGTGCGCGATGGCGTGCTGCATATCGTCGCCCGGCCCGAACGCTGGAGCGGATCGGCGTTGCCGGACGGCGGTGGCGCGGCGACCGCCACCTTGCCGTATACCTCGGCGCGGCTGCGCACGCGGCACCGCCAGGAATGGACATTCGGTCGTTTTGAGATCCGCGCCAGGTTGCCGGCCGGGCAGGGCACGTGGCCGGCGATCTGGATGCTGCCGACCGATTCACCGCACGGGCGGTGGGCGGCGTCGGGCGAGATCGACATCATGGAAGCGGTGAACCTGGGCGCGCCATCGGACATGCCGGGCGCCGTACAGGGGCAGCGGGAAACGCGCGTGCACGGCACGCTGCATTACGGTCGCCCGCCACCGGGGAACGTACATGCAGGCACCTGGTTCACGCTGCCCGGCGGCGCCAGCCCGGCCGACGATTTCCATGTCTACGCGCTGGAATGGGAAGAAGGCGAGATCCGCTGGTATGTCGACGGCGTGCATTACGCCACCCAGCAGGCCCGGCACTGGTATTCGCAGCGACAGGATGCACAGGGCAACTGGATCGCGGCGCCGGCCGGCGCGCCGTTCGATGCCGCGTCGAAGTATCACCTGTTGTTGAACTTGGCCGTGGGCGGCGACTGGGCGGGCAAGGTCAACGCCAGCGGCATCGACGCTTCGGCGTTTCCGCAGACGATGCAGGTGGATTATGTGCGGGTATTCCGCTGCGGGGCCGGCAATGGCGATGGCAGCGGCTGCGCCACGCGAGATCCGGCGGCAACGCTCGTGGTTCCCCGGTAGTCCGGCAGCG
>JAFAFF010000038.1 GCA_023423605.1 Pseudomonadota bacterium | reverse complement strand
GGCCCGGGGTGGACGAGCGGCTGCGTGCCGCACCGTTCCTGGACCCGTACGCGCAACGGCCTTCGGTGAGCGCCGGCTGGCCCGGCCATGTGCATGTCGGCGATCTGCTTGCGCTGGCATCACGCGTGGTCGGCGAACGCCATGCGCGGCGTTCGTTCTTCGAACAGGCGCAGTCACTGGGGCGCGAGCTGCAGCCGCAGGTCCCAGCCGACCGGCCGTGGGTGCAGTTCACCGAGCGCCTGCTGGCCGCATCGATCGGTGCGGCATCGGCGCGCCTGCTGTTGACCAGCCTGCTGCGCGGCTCCGGCATGGACCTGGGTGAGGTGGTGGCGGTGCTGGACGAGGCCGGGCAGGAGCTGCGCTTCAACCGGGAAATCCTGTCCACCACGCTGGAAAACATCAGTGCGGGCGTCAGCGTGGTGGATCCGGAAATGCGCCTGACCGCCTGGAACCGCCGTTACCAGGAAATGTTCGGCTACCCCGACGGCATGCTCTACGTGGGCAGGCCGGTGGCCGATCTGATCCGCTACAACGCCGAACGCGGCGAGCTGGGCGAAGGTGACATCGAAGTGCAGATCGGCCGTCGTATCGGCTACATGCGCGCCGGCTCGCCGCATGTGTTCGAACGTACGCGCAGCGACGGCAAGGTCATCGAAATGCGCGGCCAGGCCCTGCCTGGTGGTGGCTATGTCACCAGCTACAACGACATCACCGATTACAAGCATGCCGAACAGGCGCTGCTGGAAGCCAACGAAACGCTGGAAGAGCGCGTGGCCGAACGCTCGCATGCGGCCGAAGCGGCGCAGCAGTCCAAGACGCGCTTCCTGGCAGCCATCAGCCATGACGTGCTGCAGCCCTTGAATGCTGCACGGCTGTTCGCCTCCGCATTGCGTGAAAGCCACCAGAACAACGAAGAGCAGCGGCATCTGGCCGAGCGTGTGGATGCCTCGCTGCGTGCGGCCGAGGAACTGCTGGATGGCCTGCTGGATGTATCCCGGCTGGATGCCGGTGGCCTGCAGCCGGTGATCAGCGCGTTCGACGCCAGTGCGCTGATGCGTGAGCTGGCCGCGCAGTATTCACCGGTGGCGGCCGGCCGTGGATTGCGGCTGGAACTGTTCGCGCGTCCGGCGTGGGTACGCAGCGACCGGCGTCTGCTGCGCCGCGTGCTGCAGAATTTCCTCGCCAATGCACTGCGTTACACCCGCCAGGGACGCATCGTGCTGGCGGTGCGGCCGCGCGGCAGGGAAGTGGAACTGCAGGTATGGGATACCGGTGCCGGCATCCCTGAACATCACATGCAGCAGATCTTCGATGAGTTCCATCGTTACCAGCAGCCGTTCGACTGGGGCGAGCAGGGCCTGGGCCTGGGCCTGTCCATCTGTCAGCGCATCTCGCGCCTGCTGGACCATCGCCTCAATGCGCGCAGCCGCGTCGGCAGCGGTTCGATGTTCTCCATCCTGCTGCCGCGCGTGGATGCCCTGCCCGGTGCCGATGATCCGGTAACGGCTCCGGCGCCATCGGCGCGTTCGGATTCACTGGTGGGGCTGCGTGTGCTGTGCGTGGACAACGACGAGGAGATCCTCGATGGCATGCGCGCGCTGCTGGGGCGCTGGCAGGTGCAGGTGATCACCGCCAACACCGTGGACCAGGCCCTGGAATGCGTGCAGCAGAAGCCGGACGTGGTGCTGGTTGACTACCACCTGCATGATCGCCTGGATGGACTGGACACACTGGTGGCATTGCGCGAGATCGCAGGGGGGGATCTGCCGGGGGCGTTGCTGACCGCCGACGGACGCGACGAATTGAAGCAGCTGGCGCGCGAACGCGGATACCGCGTGCTGACAAAGCCGATCAAACCTGCATCGCTACGTGCATTTCTGGCTGCCTACTCGTCGCTGCGTCGGTGAACGAAGGATCGCACCGGATGAACTATGCAGTTTTGCGTATTGCATGAATGGAAATGAATGGTGAACTTTCGTAGCTTTAACGGGATATCCGTGCATGCCCCATGCAGCCGCCTTGCAGGAACCGCGTAACGTCCGCCAGCCGCTCGCCACGCCAGGGGCCAGGCAATCATCCGGACCAACATCGCTCATCCGCACATTGCGCAGCGTGTTGAATCTTCCCGTGCAGGCCAGGGGAGCGGAGCCTCTCGCCCTGGTCAGCGGCGCGACGGTGGGGGCGGCGATGGCCTGGGCCATCAATGGGGGGGCGCAGGTCTTGTCCGGCACCATTTTCGGCGTAGGACTCTCGGGAATCGCGTTGCTGGTGATGCGCGCAATCGACGGCGAGCATCGGGACCACCAGGCTCGACGGGAGTTCCTCAACCGCTACGCAGGAACGCGGGAAATGCTCGCGGAAAATGCATTGGAAGGCGATGAAGCCACTATAACCAGAGCGGTCTACGACCAGGTCACGCTGCGCCTGGGAGAGATAGTCTCCAGCTTCCACGAGCACTGTCTTGAGCGGGGAACGCCGTTCAATGAACTCATGGGGAACGTGCTGACCGAGTTCTATCTCACCCATTGCGCGCAGCGCGATGCATGCGTGGTATTCAACGAATCACGTGGTTGCTATTACATCGCCGCCATCCCTCATGGGCGCACCGGGCGTGTCAGGGAACAGATTGGCATACATCCAACAGCCGGCAGGAACAGTGCGATCAGCGCCATCTTTCGCAATGCGGGTGCGATCTTCATGCGTGCAGACCTGGTGAGCGACACCCTGCGACAGAGGACGTCCTATCAGATCGAGGAGGTGGGTGAGGAATGGCGTGTGATGAATACCAATATCAGGACCGAGGACACCGCGCCACGTGGCCGGGACGCAACGCAAACGGCAGCGGCGATCATGCCGGAACCCTACACGCAGGCCCGTCATGTCAAACGCCACACAGCGGATCGAGAGGCGCGATCTCCACCGGCGACGGGAAGGACTGAACGCATCCCTGCCGCTGGACTGAAAACGTTCCATGGCGTCACCATGGTCGAGCAGTGGTCCTTGTTACCGCTGAACGGGGTGACGCATCGGCATATCAGGGCGATCAGCGCCGATCTTGAAAAGGGCCGCGTGCACGGTCACCCAGTCAGGCTGGGCACCCTGAAATGCACGGCCAGCGATCTCAACATGGAAGGACTTCCGGGTCGCGGGATCTGGCGGCTGCTACACCGCCGGACCGCAGATGGCATTGAACTCATCGGTATCGCCGATTACCACGAAACAGGCAGGAAGCCGCTGGTATGGTGGACCGGCTGAGCGTCACGCCACGCCGCTGAGATGCTCGTAGAGGATGGTGGCACCGATGATCATCAGGATGGCGCCGCCGATGATCTCCGCGCGCTTGCCCACCAGCGAGCCCAGCGCACGGCCCAGCATGATGCCGACGGTGACCATGGTCAGCGTGCACAGGCCGATCACCGCGGCCATTACGCCGATATGCACTTCCATGAAGGCCAGCCCGATGCCGACGGCCATGGCATCGATGCTGGTGGCGAAGGCGGTGATGGCCAGCCGCCAGAATCCTCCATGGCGTGCGGGGTCTTCTTCTTCCTGCGTTTCCTGGCCAAGGCCGTTGACGATCATGTGGATGCCAAGCGCGACGAGCAGGCCGAAGGCGATCCAGTGATCGTAGGCCTCCACGTAGCCGAGCGCGGCGCGGCCCACCAGCCAGCCGATGACCGGCGTGATGGCTTCGATGATGCCGAAGATGAGGCCGGCACGCAGTGCGTCGCCGAAGCGTGGCCGGCGCATGGCGGCGCCCTTGCCGATCGCCGCGGCAAAGGCATCGGTGGACATGGCGAAGCCGATGAGAAGGATGGAAACAGGAGACATCAGGTACGGTGCAGGCCGGGCATGGACGGACGCACGGCCCGCGTTCGCGCCCAACCTGTCGTTGCGCACGCGGACCGCTGGTCTCGCCAACCATCATGGCTGCCCGCACCACGGCGCACTGGCCGAGTATGTTGATACGGGCGCTTCCGTATTCCAGGAAACAGGCTACTCCCCAAGGGGACGCGAAGCTTAGCACCGGCATCGGTGCATGGTGCGTTTTCCGGTGATTGCGCAGGCAGGGCTGGTTTTCATAGCGCAGGCTATATCGACGCGCATCGGGTGGCGCCGGGCATTGCCTTGATGCGTTTCATCGGGCCAGCCGGGCAGAGCCCGGCTCTACATGAGCGCGGTGGACGTAGAGCGGGGCTCTGCCCCGCTGCGCGGTATGCTGCCAGCCGGGCAGAGCCCGGCTCTACGGGTCAATCCTCTTCCGGTGGCAGCACGATCTGTTCGTCGTCGATGGCCAGCTTGCCGGCCATCAGCACCGCCTGGGTACGGTTGGTCACGCCGAGCTTGCGCAGGATGGCGGTGACGTGGGCCTTGATGGTGGCTTCGGAAACACCCAGGTCATAGGCGATCTGCTTGTTGAGGCGACCGGCACCGAGCATCTGCAGCACGCGGAACTGCTGCGGTGTCAGCTCGCGCAGGCGCTGGCCCACCTCCCGCTCCTCGCGGGCGGTCGGCGGAACGTTGTGCGCTTCCGGCGGTGCCCAGGTTTCGCCGTCCAGGATGGCACCCAAGGCATGGCCGATGGTGTCCGAATCGGCGGATTTGGGAATGAAGCCGAACGCGCCGTGGTCCAGCGCACGGCGCATCACCGTGGCTTCTTCGCGTGCGGATACCACCACCACCGGCAGGTGCGGGTGCAGCGAACGCATGTGCACCAGGGCGTTGAACCCCTGTGCACCGGGCATGTTGAGGTCCATCAGGACCAGATCGGCATCGTTGTGCTGGTCGGCCAGCGCGTACAACGCTTCGACGCTGTCCGCTTCGAAGAGCTGGACACCGGGGATGACCCGTTGCACGGCACCGCGGAGGGCTTCGCGGAACAGTGGATGGTCGTCGGCAATCAGGAGGGTCGGCATGGAGTCGGCTTGCGGAAAACATAGGGGGGAGAAACCGGCATCGAAGTCCCTGCCATGCAGGGAACCTCGATGCCTGGATAACGTTGCACAGTGGCCGGGCCCTCCTCCCGGCCACCATCCTGCACTTATTTGACCTTGCGTTCGTCCACCAGCGAGGCCACCACGGACGGATCGGCAAGGGTGGAGGTATCGCCCAGCTGGTCCGGGGCGTTCTCGGCGATCTTGCGCAGGATGCGGCGCATGATCTTGCCCGAACGCGTCTTCGGCAGGCCCGGCGCCCACTGCAGGTGGTCGGGCGTGGCGATCGGACCGATCTCCTTGCGCACCCAGGCGACCAGTTCCTTGTGCAGTTCATCGCTGGGTGTTTCATCGGCGACCAGGGTGACATAGGCATAGATGCCCTGGCCCTTCACGTCGTGCGAGAAGCCGACCACGGCCGCCTCGGCCACCTTCGGGTGCGACACCAGCGCGCTTTCCACTTCGGCGGTACCGATGCGATGGCCGGAGACATTGATGACATCGTCGACGCGGCCGGTGATCCAGTAGTAGCCATCCTCGTCGCGGCGGCAGCCGTCGCCGGTGAAATAGCTGCCCGGATAAGTGCGGAAGTAGGTGTCGATGAAACGCTGGTGATCGCCGTAGACGGTGCGCATCTGGCCCGGCCAGGAATCGCGGATGATCAGGTTGCCCTCGGCGGGGCCTTCCTGGATTTCACCATCGGCGTTGACCAGGGCCGGCTGCACGCCGAAGAAGGGCAGGGTGGCCGAACCCGGCTTCAGGTCCACGGCGCCCGGCAGCGGTGAAATCAGGATGCCGCCGGTTTCAGTCTGCCACCACGTGTCCACGATCGGGCAGCGGCTGTCACCGACCACTTCGTAGTACCAGCGCCAGGCTTCCGGATTGATCGGCTCGCCGACACTGCCGAGCAGGCGCAGCGACGCACGCGAGGTCTTCGTCACCGGGTCACCGCCTTCACGCATCAGCGCGCGGATGGCGGTGGGCGCGGTATAGAAGATGCTGACCTTGTGCTTGTCGATCACTTCCCAGAAACGCGAGGTGCTGGGGTAGTTCGGCACGCCTTCGAACATCAGCGAGGTGGCGCCGTTGGCCAGCGGGCCATAGACGATGTAGCTGTGGCCGGTGACCCAGCCGACATCGGCGGTGCACCAGTAGATGTCCTCCTCGCGCAGGTCGAACACCGCTTCATGGGTGTAGGCCGCATACAGCAGGTAGCCGGCCGTGGTGTGCAGCACGCCCTTCGGTTTTCCGGTGGAGCCGGAGGTGTAGAGGATGAACAGCGGATCCTCGGCGTTCATGCGCTCCGGTTCGCACTGGGTGGGCTGGCTGTCCACCACATCGTGGAACCAGCGGTCGCGCGGGGCCTGCATGTCCACCGCGCCGCCGGTGTGGCGTACCACCAGCACGGTTTCCACGGTGTTGGTGCCCGGTAGTTTCAACGCGGCATCCACGTTGGCCTTGAGCGGAATCTTCTTGCCACCGCGCAGGCCTTCGTCGGCGGTGATGATCAGCTTGCTCTGGCAGTCGCTGACGCGGTCAGCGATGGAGTTGGGTGCGAAGCCGCCGAACACCACCGAGTGGATCGCGCCGATACGCGCGCAGGCCAGCATCGCAACCGCAGCATCGACGATCATCGGAAGGTAGATGGTCACCCGGTCGCCCTTGCGGACGCCCAGGTTGCGCAGCGCGTTGCCGAGCCGGCACGTGCGTTCGTGGAGTTCGCGGTAGGTGACGTGCTGTGCTGGCGCATCCGGGCTGTCCGGTTCGAACAGCAGGGCGGTCTTGTCGCCGCGCTTTTCGAGCTGGCGGTCCAGGCAGTTCACGCTGGCGTTGAGCTCGCCATCTTCGAACCACTTGATATGGAAGTCCGCCAGGTCGTA
>JAFAFF010000013.1 GCA_023423605.1 Pseudomonadota bacterium | reverse complement strand
TCCGCATTGCCTTCCGCATAATCAAGGTCGTCGTCGGTGAGCTTGCCCCACTGCGCCTTGGTCTTGCCCTTCAGCTGAGTCCACTTGCCCTTGATGATGTCGGTGTTCATGGTCTGCCTCGTCGTTGAGTACTACGGTGGTGTTACCGCAGGTCCATCCTCGCGCAAGTGCCGTTGAGGCACGGTCAACCGCGCATGAAACCGTCGCTCACGTGCTTGAACGGCTGGCAGGTGCCTTTCACCGCATCTGCACGCACCCGCATGGAGAGGGCGTGCAAACGAAGAAGGCCGGGGAATCCCCGGCCTTCTTCGTCGATGCAGCAGCGCGATCAGTTGCGGCGTGCGGCGTCTTCGACCTTTTCGCCTGCGCCCTGCACATCCTTGCCGGCGCCGGCAACGGTATTGCAGCCGGCCAGCATGGCGACCGAGAACATCGACAACAGCATCAGGGCAATAGCACGCTTCATGGGTTTCTCCTGGTTGATTTAAAACATCACCGCGGCCGCGGTGCAGACGGCGGAAAAGCCGTTGATCAGCACTTGCCGTCCTTGCAGTCCTGTGCGGTGTCATGCACCGCCTCGCCTGCTCCCTGCATGTCCTTGCCGGCACCGGCAACGGTATTGCAGGCGGTCAGCGAGCCAGCCGTGCACAGCGCCAGCAGCAATACGGAAATGATGCGCTTCATCGTCTTCTCCTTGGTGGATCACGGCGTCCCGGACAACGGAACGTGCCGCGTGGTGTGCAATCTGGCGTGGCCCGCGTGGAGCGGGCGTGAATGCGCGCGGCTCGGGTTCATTCTGGAGCCATTCCAACCAGGGCCCGTATTCAGTCGCGCATCAGCGTGGACTTTCCGAACAGGCTTTCCACCAGATCCACTGCCAGCTCCGCCGTGGCATTGCGGTTGTCCAGCAGCGGATTGAGTTCCACGATATCCAGCGAGCCCATGCGGCCGCTGTCGGCAATCATTTCCATCACCAGCTGCGCTTCGCGGTAGTTCACGCCGCCGGGCACGGTGGTGCCCACGCCCGGCGCGATGCTCGGGTCCAGGAAATCCACGTCGAAGCTGACGTGCAGATGGGTGTCGGCTCCCAGCCCTTCCAGCGCGGCCTCCATGGTGCGCTTCATGCCGGCCTCGTCGATGTAGCGCATGTCATATACGTCTACCCGGTGCGTCTTGATCAGCCGCTTTTCTTCCGGGTCCACCGAACGGATGCCGATCTGGCGCACCTGGGAAGGCTGCAGCGCCGGCGTATCGCCGCCCAGGCGGGTCAGCGCGTCCGGCCCCAGTCCACACAGGCAGGCCACCGGCATGCCATGCACGTTGCCCGATGGCGTCACGTCGCTGGTGTTGAAATCCGAATGCGCATCCAGCCACAGCACGCGCAGGTCCTTGCCCTGCTGGCGGCACCAGCGCGATACCGCGGCGATGGAGCCAATGCCCAGGCAGTGGTCGCCACCCAGCATGATCGGCATGCGGCCACCCTGCAGCTCGGCCAGGCTGGCTTCCATCAACAGCCGGTTCCACTCCACCACCTCGGCCAGATGCCGGTAGCCATCCACCGGCGCGGTCCACGGGTTGCGGGGACCAGCCAGGTTTCCCAGATCACGCACGTCCACGCCACGGGCAGTCAGCGCCTCGCCCAGGCCGGCGATGCGCAGCGCCTCCGGGCCGAGCCGCGCACCACGATGGCCGGCGCCGATGTCGGTAGGCACGCCGATCAGCGAGACAGGAAGATGGGACATGGAAACCTCTGGCATGACGAAAGCCACCAGTCTATCCAGTGGCGCGGATCGGCACTCGCGGCGGTGCAACAGGCTGGCGAGCTGCACTGGCCGGACATGCCGTTGTCACAGCGAACAACCGGAAGCGTGATAACGTCCATCAACGTGTCCTGCATGGAAGATGACATGAAGCGATTTGTACTTTCGACAATCGCAGCCTTGGCAGCACCACTGCCAATGCTCTGTGCAGCCGCCCGGCCCGCTTCCGGAACGGAAGGGCCCGCGCCGGCACCGCACTGCCTGGATACAAGCAACGTACAGCTGGTGAGGCAGGCTGAAACGGATTCGATTGCCGTACGCACCGCGGATGGGACGGCGTTCCGCCTGGATTTCAAGACGGATTGTCCAGGCGTCATGAACGGAAAGGATATGGGCTTGGACGCCCCTGGGGGCTGGGCCTGCGGACGACAGGACGAACGCCTGGTGGTGGATGGGCAGACATGTGACATCCGCGCGGTCGCCCCCATCGACAGCCGCACGTTCGCCGTGATCTCACGCGAAAGCAGCCGACGCTACATGAAGACGTTGCCGGCGCTGAACGTTACCGCCACCTCCATCGAAAAGGAGCGGCGGCGGCGCCTGCGTGGCTCGCCGGAATTCTGTTTTGCCACGCGTGACGTGCGGAGCTGGAACACGAGCCCCAAGGGTTTCACGGTGGAAACCAATCCGCGCCGCAATGGCGGAAACCGTTTTTACCGGATTGAAACGGGCGGTTGCAGGGGCTACTCCGGCTTTCACACGGTGCAGTTCGCTTCGGGCCTCAAGAACGGGTTGG
>JAFAFF010000288.1 GCA_023423605.1 Pseudomonadota bacterium | reverse complement strand
GACAGGTACGTGGTGAAGCGTGCGGCCAGGGCGCCATCGATGACGCGGTGGTCGTAGCTCAGCGACAGCGGCAGCATCAGCTTCGGTGCGAATTCCTTGCCATTCCAGACCGGCTGGATGGAGGACTTGGACACGCCGAGGATGGCCACTTCCGGTGCATTGACGATGGGGGTGAACGCGGTGCCGCCGATGCCGCCCAGCGAGCTGATCGAGAAGCAGCCACCGCTCATGTCGGCCGGGCCCAGCTTGCCGTCGCGTGCCTTCCTGGCCAGTTCGCCGGTTTCCTGCGCGATCTGCACCACGCCCTTCTTGTCCACGTCGCGGATGACCGGCACGACCAGGCCGTTCGGCGTATCGGCGGCGAAGCCGATATGGAAATACTTCTTCAGGGTCAGGTTTTCACCGCTGGCATCGAGCGAAGCGTTGAATTCCGGGAACTTCTTCAGCGCCGCGGCGCTGGCCTTGATCAGGAAGGCGAGCATGGTCAGCTTGATGCCCGCCTTCTCGTTCTCCTTGTTCAGGGCCACGCGCAGGCCTTCCAGGTCGGTGATATCGGCCTGCTCGAACTGGGTGACGTGCGGGATCATCGCCCAGTTGCGGGCCAGGTTCGCACCGGAAATCTTCTTGATGCGCGACAGCGGCTGGGTTTCCACTTCACCGAACTTGCTGAAGTCGACCTTCGGCCACGGCAGCAGGTTCAGGCCGCCACCGGCACCGGCCGCTGCCCCGGCCGTCGCGCCGCCGGTCAGCGCCGCCTTGACGAACTTCTGCACGTCGCCCTTGGTGATGCGGCCGCCCTTCTCGGTGCCGCTGATCTGCAGCAGGTCCACGCCCAGCTCACGGGCGAACACGCGCACGGCCGGGGTGGCGTACGGCACCTTGGCCGGCAGCACGCTGTCGGCATTGAACTGCACCGGCGGGCTGGCCGGGGTGCCGGCCGAGGCGATCTCGCGGGCGGCCAGCTTGTCCGGCTGCGCCGGAACGGCCACCGGTTCAACCTTGGTGGCGGTCTCGGCAGCGGCCGGGGCCGCGGCGGCGGCGGCCTTGGTCGGGGCCGGCGCGGCAGCACCTTCAGCCTCGATGATGGCAACCACGGCGCCCTGCGACAGGGTATCGCCGACCTTGACCTTCAGTTCCTTGACCAAGCCAGCGACCGAGGACGGCACTTCCATGGTGGCCTTGTCGCTTTCCAGCGTGACCAGGCCCTGGTCCTTCTTGACCGTATCGCCCACCGCGACCAGCACTTCGATGACCGGGATGTCGGTGTAATCGCCGATGTCCGGCACCAGCGCTTCCACGGCACCGCCGCTGGCGGCCGGGGCGGCCGGCGCTGCAGCGGCCGGGGCCGGGACGCTCTGGGTGGCGGCAGCGGGAGCGGCAGCCTTGGCCGGTGCCGGGGCAGCAGCGGCCGGCTGGGCGGCTTCGCCTTCAGCCACTTCGATCAGCGCCACCACCTTGCCCTCGGACAGGTTGTCGCCGACCTTGACCTTGATCTCCTTGACCACGCCGGCCACCGAAGACGGCACTTCCATCGTCGCCTTGTCCGATTCCAGCGTCACCAGACCCTGGTCCTTCTTGACCGTATCGCCGACGGCGACAAGCACCTCGATTACCGGGATATCGCTGTAGTCACCGATATCGGGGACGAGGGCTTCCTTGATTTCGGCCATGGGGATAACTCCGGCAATCTGGTGTAGGGAAACACCTATTGTGCGGCCAGCGCGCGCGCGCGCCAACCGTTGATGGCGTTTTCAATCCCCTGTCTCCCGGGACAGACACGCGCCAGGACGCCGAACCCCCCGTAGAGCGGGGCTCTGCCCCGCTGTGCAATACGCCTTCAGCCGGGCAGAGCCCGGCTCTACATCCCTGCGTGCGAAGGCTCCCAGCCGGGCAGAGCCCGGCTCTACCGGTCTTCCCGCAACGCTTCGGCGACCGGCTGCCAGGCATCACGCAGCCGTTCAAGGCGGAAAGATGCGTTTGCCGGGCTGGTGGATGGCAGCGCCAGTACAGGCACGGCAAACGTTGCCGGAAGTTCCGGTGCGATGAAACGCATGAACGCGCGATGCGCCACGGTACCGTTGCACGCCACAAGGCGCAGTTCCGGCAGGTCCTGCAGGAAGGCCGGCAATGGATTGGCGATTTCCGAACCGGGCACGATGGAAGCGTCCAAGCTGCCACGCCGCCGGCACCGCCCGATCACATCCCACACCCCTATCCCCGCGTCCTGCAGCGTCTTCAACCGGACGGCATAGGCTGCCTCGGCCTCGATGCCACACAGCTGCTGCATCAGGGGCCAGAAGCGATTGCGTGGATGCGCGTAATAACGCGCCTGCTGCAAGGACGCCGCACCCGGCATGGATCCCAGCACAAGCACGCGCGCGTTCCCGTCCGCCACCGCCGGCAGGCCCACGCATATGTCGTCTTCGCCACGTTGGCCCGGCAACCCGACGATGTCGTTTTCAGCCACTCGCTACGCTTCCACAAGGGTTTTCGCGTTTCTTCATGAACAAATGCTCGCTGGATGAAAGCAGAAAACCAGCTTCCGAATTTTTAACAGGCAGTTTGTGCACCGCCCCACAGATGAGGGCTCTCAACTTCAGTATTTTAAGGAAATCCCAATGCGTTTCTCGTTCCTGAGCCTGGCGCTCGCCTGCACCCTGACCCCGGCCGCCGCATTCGCCGCCGACGGCGACTCCACCACTGCCGACACCGCCTCGGGCAAGCACGTCGCCATCACCGGTGGCTTCATCGCCAGCGACGCCGGCCCGGCGCCCGCGATCAGCCTGAGCTACCTGTTCAACGACAACTGGTCGGTGGAACTGTGGGGTACGGCCGACAAGATCGAACAGCACGATCGCATCAAGCATGGCCCCAAGATCGGCACCTATGAGCACCAGCCGGTGTCGCTGAGCGCGCAGTACCACTTCGGCAATGTCGACAACAGCTTCCGTCCCTTTGTCGGTCTGGGCTATTTCCACTCGGACAAGCTGCGCCTGATCGATGGCGCGCCCGCGCTGGAAGGCACCAACCTGGGCCGCATGAACGGTGCCGCGCTGGCATTGGGCGTGGACATGAACATCGACAGCACCTGGTTCGCCCGCGCCGATGTCCGCGCATTGGGATCCAACTCGAAGATCAAGACCACCGACGCCGCTCTCCCCTCCAGGCAGGACGGCATGCTGATGGCCGGCTTCAGCATCGGCGCCCGCTTCTGATGCCTCATCGCAGCGGATCATCATGATCCGCTGCCGCACCTGGTGACGCGCGACTGAACTCCAGCGCGCGTCGTTTTCAATCACGCCGCGTGCAGATCCTTGAATGTCGCCGCTGGCCACATGCCCGCTTCTGCAAGGGCTCGCGGCGTTTTGCTGAACATGGGGAACCATTTTTTAACATTGGTAGGTCGACATTCATCTTCTCGGGTCTACGTTGGCCTCGCCCCGCAAAGGGGGCCACAACAAGAAACCCGAGGAGTCACCCCCATGCGATCGATTCATACCCTGACCCTGTCCCTGCTGGCCACTGCTGCGTTTGCTCCGTCGGCCTTCGCGCAGGACTACAGCACCACCGTCGAGCGCCCCGCCGATTCCAGCTACACCGAACCGCAGGAAACCGCTTCGGGCAAGCATTTCGCCGTGGTTGGCGGCGTTGCCCTGCTGCAGCCGAAGAACGATCCGGTTGAAGGCGTTCGCAAGTTCGATGGCGGTCCGGCGCCGACCCTGAGCCTGAGCTACTACATCAACGACAACTGGGCCGTCGAGCTGTGGGGCGCCGCAGACAAGTTCAACCACCGCGTGCGCGGCGTCGGCAATGAACGCCTGGGCACCGTGGAACAGCAGCCGATCGCGCTGAGCGGCCAGTACCACTTCGGCCAGGCCGACAACGTGTTCCGTCCGTTCGTGGGCGTCGGTTACTACGAATCCAATTTCAGCAATGAAGATCTGGTTGCTCCGGGCGTGACCGACCACATCGGCCTGGAAACCGCCAAGGGCGCCATCGGTACGGTCGGCGTGGACATGAACATCAATTCCACCTGGTTCGCCCGTGCCGACGCACGCTACATGCATGCGCGCCCGGAGGTGACCGTTGCCGGCGAAGGCACCGGCGCGGATGCCAAGCTGGATCCGTGGACCGTGGGCTTCGGCATCGGTGCGCGCTTCTAAGCAGCGCCATCATCGAAATGTACCGCGACGGGCCCTTCGGGGCCCGTTGTCGTTTTCCTCGCCGCCACCGGGCCCTGCGCCGGCCGCGCGCATCACGCACAATGAGGAGCCCTTCACTGCCCGCGACGCACCGATCGCAACTCTTGCCAGGAGCCGTGCGCATGGAACCGGATTACATCCTCGCCATCGACCAGGGCACGACCAGCTCGCGCGCCATGCTGTTCGACCGCCAAGGGCGCCTGGCCGGCATGGCGCAGCGCGAATTCGCGCAGCTGTTTCCGCACCCGGGCTGGGTGGAACACGATCCGCGGGAAATCCTCACGTCGGTCTATACCACCATCACCGAGCTGCTCAACCGCGAACAGATCGATCCGCGCCGCATCGCCGGCATCGGCATCACCAACCAGCGCGAAACCACGGTGGTGTGGGACAGACACACCGGCCAGCCGATCCACAATGCGGTGGTCTGGCAATCGCGGCAGAGCCACGGGCTATGCGAGCGGCTGAAGGCCGATGGCCATGAACCAATGATCCGGCGCAGGACCGGACTGCTGGTGGATGCGTATTTTTCGGCGACCAAGATCCGCTGGATCCTCGACCATGTGCAGGGCGCACAGGCACGCGCCGAGCGCGGCGACCTGCTGTTCGGCACCATCGACAGCTGGCTGGTGTGGAACCTGACCGGTGGTGCAGCGCATGTCACCGATTACACCAATGCCGCACGCACCCTGCTGTTCGATATCCATGCGTTGTGCTGGGACGACACGCTGCTGGCACTGCTGGACATCCCGCGCGCGATGCTCCCCGAGGTACGCAGCAGCAGCGAAATCCTTGGCCACACCCGCCCACAGTTCTTCTTCGATCGGCAGATCCCCATTGCCGGCATCGCCGGCGACCAGCAGGCCGCGCTGTTCGGCCACGCCTGCTTTGAACCGGGCATGGCCAAGAACACCTATGGCACCGGCTGTTTCATGCTGATGAATACCGGCGACACGGCAGTCCGCTCCAGCAACGGCCTGTTGACCACCATCGCGTGGGGCATCGGCGGCAAGGTGGAATACGCACTGGAAGGGTCGATATTCGTCGCCGGCTCGGTGGTGCAGTGGCTGCGCGATGGCCTGCGCATGTTCGGAAAATCGAGCGATTGCCAGGCCTATGCCGAGCGCGTACCGGACAGCGGCGGCGTCTACCTGGTACCGGCATTCGTCGGCCTGGGGGCACCCTATTGGCGCAGCGATGTGCGCGGTGCGATGTTCGGGGTCACCCGCGGCACCAGCAAGGAACATTTCATCCGTGCAGCGGTGGAATCCATGGCCTACCAGACCCGTGACGTACTGGCGGCGATGGAGGCTGATGCCGGCATCCAGCTGAAGGAACTGCGTGCCGATGGCGGTGCCATGGCCAATGATTTCATGGCGCAGTTCCAGAGCGACCTGCTCGGCGTGCCGGTGCTGCGGCCGCGGATGGCCGAAACCACCGCCTTCGGCGCGGCCTGCCTGGCGGGCCTGGCGACCGGGTTCTGGGAAAGCCGCGAGCAGATCAGCGCGCAATGGGGCCTGGACCGGCGCTTCGAACCGCAGATGGCGCCAGCCCGACGGGAGCAGCTCTATGCCGGATGGCAGCAGGCCGTCGCCGCCACCCTCGCCTTCC
>JAFAFF010000255.1 GCA_023423605.1 Pseudomonadota bacterium | reverse complement strand
CGCCTGAGCGCAGTCGACCCCGGCACGCCGCGTGCGGATGCGCGCCTGGAGTTCGCGGATCCCTCCGAGCTGCTCGGCGATGAGTGGGCGGTGGACTGCGAAGGCTTCACGCTGTATGTGGACGCCGGCAGCGTGGCCTGGCTGGACGGCGCGGAGATCGACATCGTCGACGGCGCGGCCGGCGGCCAGCAGCTGACCATCAAGGCGCCGCGCATCAAGGGCGAAGCCCCGGGCGATGGCGCATCGCTGGTCGAACGCGTGCACTGGGTGGTGGAGAACGAAGTCAATCCGCAGCTGGCGTCGCATGGCGGCAAGGTCGCCGTGCAGGAAGTGTCCGCCGAGGGCGTGGTGCTGCTGCGTTTCGGCGGTGGCTGCCAGGGCTGCGGCATGGCCGATGTCACCCTGAAGCAGGGTATCGAGAAGACTCTGATGGGCCGCGTCCCCGGCGTCACCGCCGTGCGCGACGCCACCGACCACGACAGTGGCCAGGCGCCGTACATGCCGCGCGGCAACGTCGCCTGACGCCCGCTGCGTGCCGTCGGTCCGCGCTGCACGGTTGATCGACCATCTGCTGGCACGCCAGCAGGATCCGCCCATCCTGGAAAAGAAGACCGGCCTGCCGTACGGCTGGGCCATCTGGCTGCGTTCGCTGTCGCCGTTGCCAAGGCCGCTGCACGCGCGTGAAGTGATCGCGGTATTGCTGCCGCGTCCACTGCCGGGGCCGCCGGGACGTTCGCCGCAACTGGGGACGTGGCAGGCGATGCGCCGGTTGGCCTGGCAGCAGTGGGGCCCGGCGCCGCGCGACCAGCGCTGGATGCGCTGGTCTTCCGCCGCGGCCAGCCTGCTGCTGCATCTGTTGTTCGCCTTCCTGCTGCTGTGGGTGGCGCTGGTGCGCGCGCCGGATACGGACAGCGAAGGTGCCGAGGGCGAGCGCGTGCAGATCGAATTCATCGGCCAGGGGGCGCAGGAAGGCGGGGGCGATCAGGTCGGAGAGACGGTCGATGCATCCGCCGCACAGGACAGCGGGGCTTCCGCTGCGGCGGCATCCCCTGCGGGCAGTGCCCGGCCCGCACCGGCGCAGGTGGCTGCGGTCGCTGCGGCCACGCCACCACCATCCAGCGCGGCGGCCGAATCTCCGCCGCCGGCCGATGCCGCCGTGGCCTTGCCACCTCCGCCGGTGCCGCCATTGCAGGCGACCGAGGTCGCTGAGCCGACCAGTGATTTCGTGGTGCCGCCGATCAGCGTTCCGCGCACGGAAGTGAGCGTGGTGCCGCGCGAAGCCACGCCCACGGTGCGCGAGCGCGAAATAAGTACCGTGCAGGCCCCGGCCGTGCGTTCGCCGTCAGTGACGACGCCGGTGCAGGTGCGCAGTGCGCCGACTCCCACCATGGACGTGCGCGAGCGCGAGATCGTCATGCCCGACGAAGTCAGCGTGACTGCGCCGGCACCGGTGGCGGTCGTGCAGCGGCCGATGGACGTACCCACGCCACGCGAACCGGTGGTGCGCGAACGCGAGGTTGCCACGGTCAGTGCGCCCGTGGTGACCGCGCCGCAGCTGCGCAGCCGCGAGCCTGCAGTGCGCCAGCGGAATGCACAGGTTCCCAGCGTGCGCGAACGCCGCGTTGCCGATGCACCGGCGCCGGCTCGTGATGTTCCCGCAGAAGCGGCAAGCAGCCGCTCGCCGGCGCCTTCCTCATCCAGCGCGACAGCAACGAGCGCATCGCAGCGTCCCGGCAACCAGGCTTCGCCGACACCCGCGCAGGCCGGTGCGCGGCCTGCGCCGGCGCCAGGCAACTGGGCCACGCCAGCGCGCGGCGACGACTGGGGGGCGGCCAGCCGCAACACCGAAGGTGCATCCCAGGGCGCGGCAGCCAACCGTGATGCGGGACGTGGCGACGGCGTGTTCAATGCCGACGGCAGTGTACGCGTGCCCGGCCAGGACGGTGCCGGTGACAGCGCGCGTGGTGCGCCCGGCGGCGACAACGATGGCTGGACCGCCGATCGCATCGCGCAATCCGGTACCTGGTTGAAGCGGCCGCCATACGATTACAAGCCGACCTCGTTCGACAAGTACTGGGTGCCGCACGAGTCGTTGCTCGCCGAATGGGTGCGGCGCGGCGTGCAGTCCATCGAGATCCCGCTGCCGGGCACCAGCACGAAGATTTCCTGCGTCATTTCGGTGCTGCAGTTCGGCGGCGGCTGCGGGCTGAACGATCCGAACATGCAGGACCAGCCTGCGGTCGCCCGCCCGCCGCCGGACATTCCGTTCAAGAAGGAACTGCAGGAAGACAACGGCAGCCGCTGAAACGGTGGCGTCAGTCCTGGCCGTCCTGCGGCGGGTCCTGCTGCGGGTCCTGCGGGTCCGCCAGCGACAGGAACACCCACAGCGGCACGTCCTGGTCCACCCAGAACTGGGTGACGTCATCCAGGATGCCGAGCAGGGTGTCGAATTCCGCGGTAGCCTGTGCGCGCAGCGCGTCCACATGGTCCAGGAACAGCGCATGTCCGCCCTTGGCCGGCAACCACTGCAGGTCGCGCAGGTTGTCTGCGAGGGCATCCCAGTTGCCGCCGAACCCCGGCGGAAAATCCAGCTGTGCCGCCATCCGCGCGAGCAGGGTGCGCTTGTCGGCCACGCCATCCAGGTCGATCCGGCAGACGCGCAGGCCGGCGTCACGCATCGCCGCTGCCAGCGACGCCTCATCGCCGTCGCTGATGGCGTATACGCCGGCATTGTTGATGTCATGCAGGCCGAGGCCGAATACATCGTGGGTCATCGGGCACCTCCGGAAGCGGGAACGGTGAAGCTGCGGAAACTTTCGTAATGATCGGCGGTGTAGTACCAGGCCTGCGGCGGATCGCCGCCGGTGATGATGCGGCGTGCGCCACGATTGCCCGCACCGGGCGTTTCCACCGTGTATTCGCGGTAGTAACCGCGTTCGCGTGGTGGCAGCCGTTGTTCGCGGTTGCCGAAGACGCTGCCATCCTGGCGGTGCGGGAAGGGTCCGCCGCGCTGGATGAGGGCGATGGTTGCAGCCGCTTCGGCGGGCAGGAATGCAGGCAGTGAAGAGTGGCCGCGATCATCATCGCGCGTGGTGCGTTGCGCTGCCCGCGATGCTGCCGCCGGCATGGGCGCACCCGTCACTTCCGGCGCGAACTGGGGCTTGGCGGGACGCTGCAGGTAATGGTTGCCGACCAGTCCCAGCAGGAGGAGCACGATGGCGGCGATCAGCAGGCGGGGATTTCGCATGGGGCGACCGGAACGGAAGGACCGGGTCACTGTAGCGCGTGGCCGCTGCATGGGCGATGAGGGGGGAATGTCGCACGATCGTCATCGGCAGGACGAGGTTTCCTTTACATGGGCCTTGGTAATCTTCACGTCTGTCCCCATCATTCACTGCGCACCACCCGGCGCTCGCCGGGTGCCCATGTAACGAGGAGATGCACCATGGCTTACACCCTGCCCAAGCTGCCTTACGCTTACGATGCCCTGGAACCGCACATCGATGCGGCCACCATGGAAATCCACCACACCAAGCATCACCAGACGTACATCAACAACGTCAACGCGGCGCTGGAAGGTACCGAGTACGCTGATCTGCCGGTGGAAGAGCTGGTGAAGAAGCTGAAGTCGCTGCCGGAGAACCTGCAGGGGCCGGTGCGCAACAACGGCGGCGGCCACGCCAACCATTCGCTGTTCTGGACGGTGATGGCGCCCAACGCCGGTGGCAACCCGGTGGGCGACGTGGCCAAGGCCATCGATGCCGATCTGGGCGGATTCGAGAAGTTCAAGGACGCCTTCACCAAGGCCGCACTCACCCGTTTCGGCAGTGGCTGGGCGTGGCTGAGCGTGACCCCGGACAAGAAGGTCGTGGTCGAAAGCACCGGTAACCAGGACAGCCCGCTGATGGAAGGCAATACGCCGATCCTCGGCCTGGACGTCTGGGAGCACGCGTATTACCTGAAGTACCAGAACCGCCGTCCGGAATACATCGGCGCGTTCTTCAACGTCATCGACTGGAACGAAGTCGAGCGTCGTTACCAGGAAGCCATCGCCTGACCCCAACCCCCTGAAAGGGGGACGGAGGCGGTTAATTGCAATTAACCGCCTCCGTCCCCTTTTTCGGGGGGCTGAAGGCGCAGGGTGGCCAGGATGCCCAGTGGTAGTGCGGGCAGGTCGCGTTCGGCGGGCACTTCGATGCGCTGCTGGCGCAGGCCGATGAATGACTTCACCTGGAAAAGTACGTCCATGCCGTGGCCCGCGCTGGGCGCTCCGGTGGCACCAGCGGTATTTTTCTCCATGGGTGCGGACGGGTTGCGGCGTGCCGGCTGGAAGCCCGGCGTGCTGCGTACCAGTTCGCTGCTGCTGGCCGCAAAATCGCCGGTGATCAGGCTGGGATGGCCATCGGACGTTGCGGCGATCCACGCCATCAGGTCGTTGGCCTGGTGCTGGCGGTTGCCCGGGGTGTCCGGCTGCGGGCGCAGGCGTGCCACGTAGACGTTGACATCGCTGCCATCGGCAAGCGACAGCCGCATCATCCCCGCCGCGCTGTAGCGGCCCGGAGGATGCAGCAGGGTGACCCCGTCTTCTTCCACCTTGATCCGGCTCAGCATGGCACTGCCGTGCCGCTCGGGCTGGCTGGGCGGATCGGCGGTGATGAGATCGCAGCTGTAGCGCAACTGGATGGCCAGCCAGCAGGCCGGGTTGCGGAGTCCTTCCTGCATCACCTGGTGCACGGAGATCACATCCGGCCGCAGTTCACCCAGCACCCGTGCAATGTCCTGGCGGCGCTGTTCCCATGCCGGGTCGTCGCGCTGCGGCAGCTGCAGCGTAGCCACGCTGATTTCGGTCATGTGGGTGGCGGGGGCCGGACTGCCCAGGACGGCGCCGGCAGGCGCCATCAGGCCGAGACACAGCAGCAGGGAGGGGGAGGGGGCACGCATAACGATAAGTTTACGCTTGCGCCGTGCAGGCATCGTGACCTCCGCGCACGTCGGCACGCCTGCCTGCCATGTCCCGGCGCGGTTGTCACGCAGCCGCGCAGCGTGCGCAGCGCCCCGCCATTCCGGTACCCTTGGCGCTTTCGTGTCGCAGGAAAGCCTTACAGGATGAGCCATAACGCAGCCGCCCACGCCGGCCAGGGACGCATGCCGCGCCAGATTCCGTACATCATCGGCAATGAGGCCTGCGAACGGTTCAGTTTCTACGGGATGCGCAACATCCTGGTGCAGTTCCTGATCACCTCGCTGCTGCTGCAGGAGATCACCGCCGAAGGCCGTGCCGGCGAGGCGAAGGACATCATGCACAGCTTCATGATCGGCGTGTATTTCTTTCCGCTGCTCGGCGGCTGGCTGGCCGACCGCTTCTTCGGCAAGTACCACACCATCCTGTGGTTCAGCCTGATCTACTGCGCCGGACACCTGTGCCTGGCGTTGTTTGAAAACAGCCGGCAGGGCTTCTTCCTGGGCCTGGGACTGATCGCGTTGGGCGCCGGTGGCATCAAGCCGCTGGTGGCCTCGTTCATGGGTGACCAGTTCGACCAGAGCAACAAGCACCTGGCCCGGCTGGTGTTCGATGCCTTCTACTGGATCATCAACTTCGGCTCGCTGTTCGCTTCGCTGCTGATCCCGCTGGTGCTGAAGAACTGGGGGCCGC